>DSDR01000104.1 GCA_011048645.1 Phycisphaerales bacterium | reverse complement strand
CTGCCGCACGATACGCTGGACGACAGCTATTACGAATCGGCCCGCTGGTTTACCGCCCTGGAGCAGGTCGAGGGGCTGATTTATCTCGAATACATTCAGTACGCCCCGCACGACGGAAAGATTCTCTGGTTTGACGGCAAGCCGATGGTGACGGCGCGGTTTGATTTTCGCCGGGAGACGTTTTATCCGGCGGTGCGTCCGACCGCTGCCGCGTTGGCCGAGAGCATCAACGCACTGCCGGCCGATCCGTCCCGCCCGGACGGCTACACGGCGGTGACCGTTCATGCCTGGAGCAAAGGGATGGACGATATTGCCGAGGTCGTTGGATTGCTGGATGATAATGTACGTGTCGTGGACGCCGAGACCTTTATCCGACTCATCCGGCGGAATCTAAAACCGTAAGGCGGTTCTGAATGAAAGCAAGGGGTTGCAGATGAGACGATTCAAACAAATCGTATGTCTGGCCGCGGTATTCGCGTTTGCGGCGATCGCGACAGGTTCTGCGTCAACGCTGCCTGAACCGAGGCCGGACACACTGCCGCGCTGGCGGGGGTTTAATCTGCTCGAAAAGTTTATCAAGGGCGGTTCGAGCGGCGGGCCGTATCGGCAGGAGGATTTCCGGCTTATTTCCGAGTGGGGGTTTAACTTTGTTCGCCTGCCGATGGACTATCGGTTCTGGATCAAAGACGGCGACTGGGCGCAAATTGACGAAACGGCCTTTGCCGATATCGATCAGGCCATTGCCTTCGGTCGCAAGTACGACATCCACGTTTGTATCAATTTTCACCGCGCACCGGGCTATACGGTCGCTCAGCCGCCCGAACCGGCCGATCTGTGGACGGATGCGCAGGCGCAGCTCGTGTGTGCGATGCATTGGGCGTATTTTGCCCGTCGATACAAAGACGTGCCCAATACCCATTTGAGTTTCAATCTGCTCAACGAGCCGGCCGACATCGACGGTTGGACCTATTATCGCGTGGTCAAACAGATCGTCGAGGCCATTCGGGCGGAGGATCCGAATCGGCTGATTATCGCCGACGGGCTGAACTGGGGCAAGCAGCCGTGCGAGGAACTGGTTGCTCTTGGCGTGGCGCAAGCGGCGCGCGGCTATGAGCCGTTTGCGCTGACGCACTACAAGGCAAGCTGGGTCGCCGGTTCGCAGTCCTGGCCGGTTCCGCAATGGCCCGCGCCGCTGGCCGGCGGCGGTTATCTGTACGGCCCGACCAAGCCCGATCTGCGTTCACCGATGAGGCTGAATGCAAATCTTCACGCCCCGGCAACGCTGACGCTGACGGTCGGGACGGTTTCGGCTTCAGCACATCTGGTCGTGCGGCAAGGCGAAAAGGAACTTTGGTCGCAGACTTTTACACCCGGTCCCGGCGACGGCCCGTGGAAGGAGGTGGTCTTTCGACCCGAATGGAATGTGTATCAAAACGTCTATGATCGGTCTTATGAGATATCGCTTCCGGCCGGACGTTATCCCCTGACGCTGGATAATGTCCGGGGCGACTGGCTGACCCTGACCGGACTGGAACTGAGGACGCAGGACGGCACGGCTGCCGATTTTCCGATCCGTCCGGAGTGGGGCCAACCCAATGAGCCGCTCCGGGTCGAATCGGACGAGAACGGCTGCCGATTTGTCGCGCCGCGCCGTCAGGACGCCGACTGGTTGTGGCAGGCGGTATTTAGCCGCTGGTACACGGCACGCGGTCAGGGCATCGGCGTGATGGTCGGTGAGTGGGGCGCGCACAACCGGACGCCGCACGATGTGACGCTGCGCTGGATGGAGGATTGCTTAAAAACGTTTCGGCGCGCCGAAATCGGCTGGGCGCTGTGGAATTTTCGCGGTTCGTTCGGTGTCCTTGACAGCGGACGAACCGATGTCCCATACGAAGACCTTGACGGTCTTAAACTCGACCGAAAAATGCTTGAACTGCTTCGGCGATATTAAAACGATTTGCTGTTTATCCGAGTCCCTTTGCGATTAGGGCTGAAGGTGAACTGTCTTGAAAGTCAGCGCTTGCGAAAATCAGAGCGGTTTCGGATAATAGGGGGGTTATGAAAATTCGGATTCATCATCCTGCGTTGCGAGAATTGTTCGATCAGTTTCGCTTTGCGCCGACCCGCCAGCAGCACAAATATATGGCCGCGGCCGAGAAGCTGATGCTGATCATCGACCCTGAACAGGAATACCCCTATGAGTTTATTGTTTATCGGATCACCGGGTTTCGGCCGACCGGATTCAAATATGAAGACTGCCTGATCGCCGGGCGGGAGTTATTGGCAGATTTGCGGGTCTGGCTTTCGCAGGTCAGCGGACGGCTGGAAGTGCCGACCGCGATGCAGCAGGAGCCGATCTTCACGGTCGAAGCGCTGGCCGAGCGGTTTTCGGTCTCGGAGAAAACCATCCGCCGCTGGGAAAAGCGGGGGTTGACCGGTCGGATTTATGTGTTTGAAGACGGCAAAAAACGCAAAGGATACGCCGAGTCGGCGGTGCTTCAGTTTGAGCGGGAACATCGCGACTTAGTGACCCGTTCGGCGCGGTTTACCAAACTGAATCAGGCCGAGAAGGAAACAATTTATCAATGGGCACGCCGGTTGGCAGGCTCACCGCAGCCGCTGCGCTCTCGAAACGAGCTGCTTAAACGGCTCAGCGAGCGCACCGGTCGGGCGCGCGAAACCCTTCGCATCGTTCTGGAGCAAATGGAACAGCAGCACGGGCCGTGTGATGCGCTGCCGGCGTCGCGCGGACGTCTCAGCGCCCGTGAGGCGGCTCAGATTTACAAACTTCGTCGTCAGGGCGTGCGTATGTGTGAACTGAGCGAGCGGTTCAATAAAAGCCGAAGCTCGCTGTATCGCATCATCAATCAGCATCGCGCCCGCGAACTGCTCAACCGAAAAATTGATTATATCGACAGTCCCGCGTTTATCGCCGAAGACGCCGAGACCCGTCTGCTGGAGCCGCCGCTTGAGACGCTGCTGGCCGACTCAAAAGACGGCGGCGGCCTGCTGACCCGTACGCAGGAATCGGCGCTGTTTTGCCGGTATAATTTTTTGAAATGTCTGGCCGCACGGGAACGCGCCAAACTTCGCCCCAAACAGCCGGCCGTTGCCCGCTTACGGCGGATTGAGACGCTGCTGGAGCAGGCCGATTGCGTCAAACAGCATATCATCGGCGCCAATATGCCGCTGGTGATCAGCATTGCCGGGCGTCATTTGTCGGCCGGATTGACCATCAATGAACTCATCGGCGAAGGCACGCTGTCGCTGATGGCGGCGGTGGAGAAGTTTGACTATACGCGCGGCTATCGGTTCAGTACCTATGCCGGCTGGGCGATTGCTAAAGACTTTGCCCGCAAGATTCCCGCCGAGGCTCATCGGCCCGACCGCGCCGGCGGCTCGGATGTCGCCGGTCTGCCGCATGATTTTCGGCTCGGCAATTTGCCCGATATCGCCGCGGTCGAGCAGGCGCAGCACGATTTAATCAGCGTGATCAACAGCAATCTCGACCCGCGCGAACGGTTTATTATCCTGAATCATTACCCGCTGGATACCGGCGTGATCAAGAAAAAGCCGATGACTCTCAAGCAGATTGGCGACGAACTGGGCCTGACCAAAGAGCGCGTCCGGCAAATTGAGCTGCAGGCCCTGCAGAAACTTCGCCACAGTCTCAGCCCCGAACAGTTCGACCTGCTGACCGGCTGACGGCCGCGGGGGTCAGATTATCAACATCGCGTCGCCGTAGGAATAGAAGCGGTATTTTTGAGCGACCGCGTGGCGATAGGCGCCCAGTACCGTATCCAGTTCGGCAAACGCCGCTGCCAGCGCCAGCAGCGTGGAGCGGGGCAGGTGAAAATTGGTGACCATCGCATCGACGATTTTGAATGTATAGCCGGGCATAATAAACAGCCGCGTACGTCCGGAGGCCGCTGCCAGCGTGCCGGCCGCGTCGGCGACGCTTTCAAGGGTGCGTACGCTGGTCGTGCCCACGGCGATGATGCGGCCGCCGGCCCGGCGTGCGGCGTTGATGGTCGCGGCCGCTTCGGGGCTGACGTGGTAATATTCCTCGTGCATCGGATGCGCATCAAGTGTGTCGGTCTGGACGGGACGAAATGTGCCGATGCCGACATGCAGCGTCACATAGGCCAGCCGAACGCCCATGGCCTCAATGCGTTCAAGCAGGGGTTTATCAAAATGCAGACCCGCCGTGGGGGCCGCCACCGCGCCAGGCCAAGCGGCATAGACCGTCTGATACCGCCGCAGGTCCTCTTGAGACTCAGAACTGCCGGCGGTGCGTTTGATATAGGGCGGCAGGGGCGCAAAGCCGATTTGCCCAAGAACGCTGTCCGGAGACGACTCACAGGCCGGTTTCAGATGCCACAGGCCGTCTTTAAGCCGTTCAGACGCGACGGCCTCCATCGCGGGCTGGCCGTCCCGATTCAGTAAGATCAGCGTATCACCCGGCCTAAGCTTGCGGGCGTTTTTGAGCAGAACCTGCCAGCGGCCGTCGGCCTCTTGCGTCACGAACAACCCTTCCAGCCGCGCGCCGGTCGGTTTTTGAGCGTAAAATCGGGCCGGCAGTACCTTGGTATTGTTCAGCGCCAGACAGTCGCCGCTTCGCAGATAGGAAGGCAGGTCGGTAAACATTCGGTCGCTCAGCGCCCCGTCGGTCCGGTTCAGCACCAGCAGCCGCGAGGCCCCGCGTTTGTCGGCCGGTTTTTGGGCGATCAACTCGTCCGGCAGCGTGTAATCCAGCAATTCGGTTTTCATGGTCGCAAAGCGTATCGTAAACAGGGTTAGTTTTCAAGTTAATCGATCCGCCAAAAACTCCGATAAAGCCCGAATGGACGAGACAACATTGATTTTGGAGTGATGGATATATGTTGATGGATGTGGATTTTGAGACGGCCTGTGCGAAAGTTGTGGCGATGAGTAAATCAGAGGTGACCGACCAGATTCTTCATTTTGACGGCCCGCTTCATCTGGATTTTACGGCCGATTACCTCAACACGCTTGATGTGGACAAACTCCGCCACATCCTTCTGGCCGCCCTGATCACGTCCCGCAGAAAATCTCATCTCAATGAAACAAGATGCGAATCCGCTTGAATCGAAATACGCAATAAAAAAGGGCCGGATTCGAGGGGTCCGGCCCTTGCTGAGATGCAAATCGTATTTTTAATATATCAACAGGTATAACCTACATCTCAGCACCGAAGAAACACATAGAGCTATAAGAAGAAAAAGAGCAATTATTTCACTATTGATTATACGCGAAATATCGGTCGATTCAAGCAAAAAGTTTAAACTTTTTGCGATTTTTCGAAAAAATCCTTGTTCTCAGCACAATAAACACAGTTTTTTTCATTTAAGCTCCGCCCGATTTTCTGTTTTCCTTCGATGACTGCCTAATGATTTCAGGCGAATAGGGCCTCGACAAAGCCGTCCGGATCAAATTCGGCGATGTCATCGGGGGTTTCTCCCAATCCGACAAACTTGACCGGAATATCGAGCATATCTTTAATGGCGATGACGATGCCGCCGCGAGCGGTACCGTCGAGCTTGGCCAGAAAGATGCCGGTAACCTGGATCGACTCGGTAAAGATTTTGGCCTGCATAATAGCGTTCTGTCCGGTGGTCGCGTCGATGACCAGCAGCACTTCATGCGGGGCGCCGGGGATTTGCTTGGCCACGACGTTGCGGATTTTGCTTAGCTCTTCCATCAGGTGTTTTTGCGTATGCAGCCGACCGGCTGTATCGACAATCAGGAAATCCGCCCCGCGCGACACGGCCGCCTGGCAGGCGTCATAAGCGACCGCCGCCGGGTCGGCGCCGGATTTGTGTTTAACGATCTGCACGCCGGTGCGTTCGGCCCAGATGCTCAATTGCTCGACCGCCGCCGCGCGAAAGGTGTCGCAGGCCGCGACAATGACGGATTTGCCGTTGCCGCGCAGATTGGCGGCCAGTTTAGCGATACTGGTTGTCTTGCCGGAGCCGTTGATGCCGGCGACCAGAATCACCGTCGGGCCGGACGGCGCGATGTTGAGCTGGCGGTCGCGGTCGGGCCAGTACGATTTCATCCGGGTCTTCAGGAACGGAATGATGTCGTCGCTTTGGGTGATCTGACCAGCTTTCCAGGCCGAGCGCAGGTCCTCGATCAGCCGCTCGGTGGTCTCCACGCCGATGTCGTCGCTGATGAGCGTTGCCTCCAGGTCGTCCAGCAATTCATTGTCAATCCTGTGCCCCATCGGCAGCACCGCCGCCAGACTGGACGAAATCCGGGAGCGCGTCTTGCTCAGGTGGTCTTTCAGGTATTGGACCGTTTTCGTGAAAAAACCCATCGATATCTCCGCAAAATTAAAGATTGAGAAACCGGTATTCTAACGATACCGACGGATTTTTCAAGCCGTATCTGATCGTTACAGTGCGTTAATGATGCCCTCGGCGATGGCCGAGGCGATGCGTTCCTGATAGCCGCCGTCCAGAAGCATCGCCGCTTCATTGGGGTTGGACAGAAAGCCCGTCTCGACCAGAACCGCAGGACATCGGGTTTGCACCAACACGCGGTAATCGGCCGAGCGCAGCCCTTTGCTGGGGATGCCGATGCGGGACAGGGTGTTTTCAAGGCTTCGTCCGACTTGCCGGGATGTGTCGCTGGCCGAGCGCGCGACATAGACGGTAAATCCCTGATGCACGCGGTCGTTGTGCGAGTCGGCGTGGATGCTGACGAATAAATCGGCCTCGGCGCGGTTGGCAATGGCCGCCCGTTCTTCCAATTCAATAAAGGTATCGTCGCGGCGGGTCATAATGACCTCCACGCCGCGGCGCTGAAGGATTGAGGCCAATCGCCGAGAAATTTGCAAGACAATATCTTTTTCGTAGTGGCCCAAATAGCTGATTGCGCCCGGATCTTTGCCGCCGTGGCCGGGGTCAATCACGACCCGTCCGGCGCCGGTACGGGGCGTCCAAGGGGTTGGCGACGGCTGCGGCGTCGGCGTCCAGGTGCTTTGGCCGGACTGGAGATAGGGGCGAATCTGTGATAACAGGATTTCCGAGACATAATAGGTCCCGTTGACATCCACCACCGGGCCGACCGAGGCGACCGAGTCGCCGTTGACATACACCTTTCCATTTTCGTACATAAACAGCAAAACGCGATTGGATGCGTTTTTTAGTTCATAGTAGGGATTGCCCGCGGTGGCGACCGACAGGCCCAATCGGCTGCCCAGATCGTTCACCGAAAGCATATACGACGGCGGGGTGCTGCTCTTTCTGATGGCCGGGTTGCCGGACGTTTGCGTCGGTCCCTGACAGCCGGTCAGGGCGATAGTCAAAACAGCCCACCCGACCCAGCCGATCAACCGCTTCAATGAAATTGTTTTATTGACCACAAAAAACCTCGTTAATTATGCAGAATTCTTATGCCATCCCCATGCAGGTCGTATTCAATGGTGTCAATGGACGACTTTCTTTGAATCGTCAAAAGTCAGGATGATTCTTTAAGTTTCCACGTGTTTTATCTGAAATCAATCGGCCCTGCAAGCGAAAAACGCCGAAAGCAGCCTTTGTTGAACACACGCAAAGACAGGTTTTATATAGAGCCTGTCCGTGATTTCGATTTTTCGGATTAGCCCGCCATCGGTTGAGGGATTGGGTCATCTGTATTGCCTCAGTTGGAAATGGGTGGCGGGGATGGGATAAAAGTGTACGATGATTAACACGAAAGAAACAATTGAAGGCCGTCGGATTGAGGCTCGGTCGTTTGCGGACGGGCAGTTGGATGCGGTGCGTCGATACTGGTACAACGATCAGTGGCAGGTGCTGACGCAGGGGTTATGGATGTCGGGGCTGACGATGACTGTCAGTCGCAATGTGCCCTTTCGGGAAGTGAAAAAAAGATCGTTTTTTATCCTGAACAAACCGAGTACAGTGTAGTACTACTCTAATGCAAACGAGGTTTAATAAGGAGATAGAAAATGGCCTTTACACTTGAAATAGGACGAAAAGCGCCTGATTTTAAGCTTCCGGCGACCGACGGCAAGACCTATTCGCTCAGTGATTTTTCCGATGCGGATGTGCTGGTGATTTTTTTTACCTGTAATCATTGTCCCTATGTGATTGGTTCCGATGAAGTGACGCGGCAAACGGCCTTAAAATTTCAGCCGCAGGGCGTGCGTTTTGTCGGCATCAATTCCAATAGCCCTAACACCTACGCTGAGGATTCGTTTGACTATATGGTCAAACGGATGAATGAAAAACAGTTTCCGTGGGTTTACTTGTATGATCGCTCACAGGACGTCGCGCGGGCCTATGGGGCGCTGCGAACGCCGCATTTTTTTGTGTTCGATAAAGAACGTAAACTGGTTTATACCGGCCGGGGGGTGGACAATCCGCGCGACACAAGTAAGATGACCGTCAACGATCTCGAACGGGCGCTCGGTGAGCATTTGGCCGGAAAGCCTGTTTCTGTGCCGACGACCAATCCTATCGGCTGTAATGTCAAATGGGAAGGCAAAGACGCCCACTGGATGCCGGCTGAAGCCTGCGATTTGGTGTAAACGCGGCGGCAAACGACGGCGGACCTTTTTTTCGTTAATCGTTTAAGCCGAGCATCTCAAAGACGATCCGGGCGGTTTTGTCGCGGGCCTTGCCTGCGGCCAGCGGTTTGACCAGCTCGGTAAGAGACTGACTGGTTTGGGCGAGTTTGGCGGTGTTGGCAAGCAGCCCGCAGCATTTTTCCGCAATCGGATCAACGGCGTCGAAATAGGGCATATACTCCGGAACGAGTTCCCGTCGCGCCAGGATATTGACCAGCGACAGATAGCGGGTACGAATCAGCCGGCGTCCGACCAGATGCCAGAGCCATTTATTGCTTTGATACAGAATCACCATCGGGCATCCTGCCGCGGCCACTTGCAGCGTTGCGCTGCCGCTGGCGACCAGTGTAAAATCGCACGTCTGGGCCGTCTCATAGACACGTCCAATCCGATAGGCAACGGCCGGGCCGCCTTGGGCGACGGTCTGCATCATCGTTTGTTTTTCGTCGTCTGCGGCGCAGGCCGTGAAAGTCGCCTGCGGACGGCGCTGCCTGATCAGGGCGGCGATTTCAAGCAGTGCCGGCCAGAGGCTCTTGATTTCCGCGTCGCGAGAACCGGGCATCAACGCAATATGCGGGGCATGGCTTTGATAATCCGCATAGGTCTTAACATTGTTTTCGACCGATACATTCAACTCATCAAACAGGGGATTGCACACATACGCTGCGTCCACGCCCCGCGAGCAAAACCACTCCTGCTCAAACGGCAGAATACACGCCAGTTTGGTACAGCGCCGCCGCAGCTTATAAATCCGCCACGGCGCCCAGGCCCACAACTGAGGCGCCACGTAAAACAGTACCGGAATACCGCGCCGACGGGCGGCTTTGGCAATATGAAAATTAAACGCCGGCGAATCACATACGACCACCAGATCGACGGCGTGCTCGGCCAGGTAGGCGGTCGCTTGTCGAATGAGCTTGCGGTAATAGCCCAATTGCTTTAAGACATTGTAAATCATCGCCGCTTTTTGGATGGGATTGGCCAGCAGTTGACACCCGGCCTCGGCCATCTTGTCGCCGCCCAGACCGACCCATTCAAGCATGGGTTCCGTATGGGTTTCCGAGCCGTCGGGCCACGGTTGACGTGTGGCCAGATAGTCATGGCATGCCCGAATCAGGTTGGCGCAGTGCTGTTCGGCGCTGTGCTCGCAGGCGCTGATGAAGATGCGTTTACGTTTCGTAGGCGGTTGATTCATAGGATAAACGGCTTTTGGTTTTCTTCAGATGGATTTGAATGATCGTGATGTCCGCCGGCGTAATACCGCCCAGACGGGAGGCCTGCCCCAGCGTAAAAGGGCGAAAGGCCGCAAGCTTTTCGCGCGCCTCAAACCGCAAATGCGGTATGCGGTGATAATCCAGATCGACGGGCAGTTTGATATGCTCCAGATTGCGAAAAGCGGCGATCTGTTTGTCCTGCCGTGCCAGATAACCTTCGTATTTGCATGCAATGGCCGCGGCCTGAATGACTTCGCGCGGCAACCCCATCTTCGCAATGTTGTCATTATTCGTCAGGTCCTCGGACAGCGGATGGGTAGGCTGTTTGATCCATTCCCACAGACTCTTGCCGCCGATGCGGGTCTGTTTGAGATAGGATTGCAATTGTTCAATCGCTTGCTGTTTGGCGCAGAACCGCTGCCAGCGCGACTCGTCCACCAGGCCGATTTGCCTGCCGATGGGTGCCAGACGGGCATCGGCGTTATCGCTTCGCAGCGTGAGCCTGTATTCTGCCCGCGATGTGAACATCCGATACGGCTCATCAATCTCCCGTGTCAATAAATCATCCACCAGGACGCCCAGATAGGCCTGGTCGCGGCCGAGAACGAGCGGTTCTTTACCGGCCAGTTTGTGTACGGCGTTGACGCCGGCAAGCAGCCCCTGTCCGGCCGCTTCCTCATAGCCGCTTGTCCCGTTGATTTGTCCGGCCAGAAACAAGCCGGCAAGAGTTCGCGTTTCAAGATTCGGCTTGAGCTGGGTTGCTGGACAATAGTCATATTCGATGGCATAGGCGTAATGAACAATTCTGGCCCGCTGCGTTCCTTCCATCAACCGAAGCATCTGATCCTGAATCTCTTTCGGATACGACGTACTGATGCCGTTGCAATAGATGGTCGTAACGTTTTGGTCTTCCGGCTCCAGAAAAACCTGATGCCGTGTCTTATCGGCAAACCGCATAATTTTGGTTTCGATGCTCGGACAATAGCGCGGCCCGACGGATTGAATCTGTCCGGTGTACATCGGCGCCAAATGCAGATTGGCCCGGAGCAAATCGTGGATGGCCGGATTGGTCCAGGTAATCCAACAGGGAACCTGTGGACGATCAATCCGGTCGTTCATAAACGAAAACGGCTGCGGATCGGCATCGCCCGGCTGAATGTCCGTTTTGTCGTAATCCAGTGTCGCGCCGTCCAGTCGTACCGGCGTGCCGGTTTTGAGGCGTTTGACCATCAGGCCGAGCCTGCGCAGACAGTCGCTCAGGGCGTTGCCGGCCGGTTCTCCCAGCCGACCGCCGGGCCACTGCTCACGCCCCATATGCATGACGCCTCGCAAAAACGTCCCTGTTGTCAGAATGACTGCCGAGGCGGCAAATTCTGTTCCGTCCTCACATCGTACACCGCATACAGCGCCATTCCGAGTCAGCACCTCGGCGGCGGTATGTTCGGCGAGGGTCAGGTTGTCGGTCGATTCGAGTTGCTGCCGAATGTAAGCGGCGTACTGATATTTGTCGGTCTGGGCGCGGGGGCTTTGCACGGCCGGTCCTTTGGAGCGATTGAGCAGACGAAACTGAATGCCCGCCGCATCGGTCGCTAACCCCATCAGCCCGCCCATCGCGTCGATTTCGCGCACAATCTGCCCCTTGGCCAGGCCGCCGATCGCCGGATTGCAGCTCATTTTTGCGATGGTGTCCCGCCGCATGGTCAGCAACAGAGTCTGCGCCCCCAGTCGGCTGGCCGCCCAAGCCGCTTCGGCGCCAGCGTGCCCGCCGCCCACGACAATAATGTCATATTTTTTCTGGCTCAAAGGCTATCCGAATAGAAAAAATAACAGAAACAAAAACCAAACGCTATATGCTACCGGCCGTGTGGTCAAAATGCAAGAGGCGCCGCTTTTCAAATCTGGTTATATACAAAAGGGTACAGAGCCAAGAGTGAACGAGCCTTTAAGTCTTTTGTTTGAATTTTGCCTGTTTTGTGTCCGAAATAGGACGTGGCAGATTTTAGTTGACTTTTGAAAGGGTTGAAGGTACAATATTTCCTGATTATATAAGATTTTAAGTTGGACATTAACGTGTATTCGGGGGGTGTGATCGTCGCATCTTTGAAATCAAAGTTATGGGCAGGGGTTCTCTTTTTGGCCGGTTCGCTTTCGGTAGGGTCAGCGGTTCCGTTTCCTCCTGAGGCGTTGCCCGCAGTCAACATCGGGCAGCGGTTGCCGTCGAATTTTGAAGCCAGCGGCCTTGTTTGGCATACGGAATTGCAAAGGTTATTTCTGGTCAGCGACAGCGGTCTTGTCGCTTCGATGACTGACAGAGGCGAAGATCTTGAGTTATGGCCGGTAGATGCGGACATTGAGGCGGTAACCGTCGCCAATCCGAAAAGCGATTTTATCTATTTGGGGATAGAACATCCCGACAGCATTTATGAGTTCAATCTTTCCACGGGTACGGTCAGTCGCATTTTTGATTTGACCGGATGGATGGACGGACCAAAAAATTCCGGTCTGGAAGCGCTGACATTTGTACCGGACGACGCTGACCCGGAAGGCGGACTGTTTTACGCCGGACTGCAGGAGACCGGCCAAATCTTTGTTTTTCGATTGCCGATTTTGTCCAGCGCCGACAGCGCCGCGGTTACCTTTATCGGTTCAATCTATCCGATTCAGGGGATCAAAAATATCTCTGGTATGCATTATGTGCCGACTCAGGATGTGCTGTATGCCATCTATGATAACACAGACCTGCTCAGGGCAATGACGACCGACGGATCGCTTCTTGGACAATGGAGTTTGCCCGGCAACGACCAAGAGGGCGTAACGATCAAAGGGAGCGAACTGTATCTCTGTGAAGATTACGGCAATGAAGGTGGGGCTGTTTATCGATATGCCCCTTTTGTCGTATTTCCGCAGCCGGACTTGAACAATGACGGTAAAGTGGATTTACACGATTACGCCGTCTTTTCGGGTTACTGGCGTAGCGGCCTGTTTTGGACATTTGCCGATTTGAATGCCGATGGCCGGCTTGATGTATCGGATGTGGCTCTGTTTGCTTCTCTTTGGCTTCGCGGGAAATAAAGGCGGTTTTATTCGTGTCTTTTTGTATATTTGTCTTGGAAAGGGAAAAATGATGAAGAAAACCTGTAAATCAGCGATGGCACTATTGCTGTTCTGTGCGTGTTCTGTGTTCGGCGCATCCGTGATTCTCAATGAATATAATATCGAATGGAGTCATACCGGAACCGTCAATAATGTCAAAGTGGAATTCTCGCATGATAATGGGAAAACCTGGATGCCGGTTTATCCGCCCAATACCGGCAATGCCGGCGTTTATTCCTGGCAGGTCCCTCTGCTGGATTCCGATGACTGTCTTGTCAGAATTTCAAACGCCGCCGACCTGTTGGTCTTCGATATCAGCGACGCTGTCTTTTCCGTTTATCAATGCGATTTGGAAGGCGATGTAACCGGCGATTGCCGGGTGAACCTGGATGATTTTGTGCTGTTGGCGTCCTCCTGGCTCGAATGCGCCAATCCCTATGATATCGGTTGTTGGTAGCGACGGGGTCCGGTTGCGTGTCTCAATGTTCGGTGTTTGATGCATTAAGGCCCCTTGCCTGGCCTTTATTGGCAGGCAGGCAGGCAGGGGTGTTTCTGAAAAGTCGTTATTCAGAGGTCGGCTGACCGACCAGATAGAGACGGTTTTTGCCGCTTCGTTTGGCTTCAAGCATCGCCATATCCGCTTTTTCGAGCAGTTCGTCAACGGTTTTTGCATCGACGGGAAAGGTTGCCAGTCCGCCGCTGATGGTCAAAGCGCCTTTGCCTTTGGGGCCGATATATTCAAATGCCGCCTGATGAAGTTCCTTGCAGAATCGCTCGGCCATAAAAATCGGCTCGTGCGGGTGATTCATTTTTGTGCTGCGGCGGTCGCGGTGGCTTCGCGGAGGGTTTTGTTTGTCATGTTTTTCGCTCGGTAAATCCCAGAACACCACGGCAAATTCATCGCCTCCCAGACGCGCGACCACATCGTGGCTGCGACAGCATCGCTGGATCATTCGTCCGGCCTGCCGGAGTACATTATCACCGACGGCATGGCCGTAGGCGTCGTTGTAGTGTTTGAAGTCGTCAATGTCGAACAGTAAAAGCGTTACGCGAAGCTGATCGCGTTCAGCCAGCGCAAGAACCTGCGGCAGGAACTGACGCAGATAGCGGCGGTTCTTCAGGCCGGTTAAATCGTCCTGAATGACCAGCTTTTCCAGCTCTTCTATACGCCGGTCTTTGTCTGTTTCTGTTCGCTTGTCGCCGTCCGAGTGCCTTGTTTTTGTTAATGTGTTTGTCAATTCATCAAGCCGGACGGGACTGATCAGGTAATCGTCGAACAACCGCGGCAAAGACATCCGATTTTGATTCATTTGTTCGATCAGAAGCGGTTCTTCGAGCATTTGGGCCAGCAAAACAATACGTGCCGACGGGGCGGCTTGTCGCAGGCCGGATAACGACGGTTCGAAATGGTTCTGAAGGGCCGATAAGGCAACAATGACTTTGTCAAAGTGCCCATGACGTAAAACCGGGATGGCCTCGGCTACGGAATTCCGCCGAATAAGACAGGAAGATTCCGTCGGACAATCGGCAGGCATCTGAGACAAATCTGTCCCGACAAGCAGAACAGCGCGATCTTGGATAGGGTTTTGGCAGCGAACATTCATCTATTGGTTCCTCGCAATGCATTCAGTTCTTCATCACTGAGCGAGACAGTGCGAATGGGGGGGTGCTTTCGTACCGTTTTGCTTTTTTCGAGTTTATTTTGGCAAAAGAGGCCTGACTTTTCAAGATTCTTGAGAATATCATCAAATTGACAAATATTGTCTGAAACATAAAGATTTTGTTTTCCAAAATGTCTTTTTATGGTACTGAAAGACGGCCCATTCTCAAGCCAAAGGATAAAAACCAGATTTGTGCTTTCGATAAATCCCTCCAAAACCGCGATACCCTCAGGCGTAAGACGCTCCGGACGAGCGGTGATAATCGTTGTATGATCGTGATGGGTAAAGGGCATCCGGCTGACGGTCTCCCACAGGTCACTGTAACAAGTCAGACGACAGCCTCTGTTTGCTGCGTAGTCCCGCAACACATCCCGCACGACATCGGCGGGCCTGAATATCGCGTGAATTGTTGTATTATGCTGTCCGATTTCTTTCAGCATCACCCGTTCTCCAAAACCTTTATGTTACAACAACGACGCCGAAAAGTCAAACATTCATCAAATGACCTCAATTACACAGCAAACGATATCTGATAGGCTATCATACAGGGTCCCGCTGTTTTATCGCACCCGTAGAGAGCACAACAGCAGGGCGGAACGTTCACATCAGATTTTCGCGATACCAGGTAATTGCTTTTTCCAACCCCTCTTGAAATTGAACAACCGGTTCGTACCCGATCAGCGACTTTGCTTTTTGGATATCGGCCAGCGAATGTTTCACATCCCCCGGCCGCGGGGGAACATAACGGGCCTTGACGGATTTTCCGGCGAGCGAATTAATCAGGTCAATGATGGCGTTGACGGTGATTTTTTGTCCGCAGGCGATGTTGATCACTTGCCCGTCGGTTTTCTCGGCGCGGGCGGCCAGCAGATTGGCTTGGACGACGTTGTCAATATAGGTGAAATCCCGACTTTGCTCGCCGTCGCCATAGACGGTCGGCGGCTGATCGCGCAAAATCGCGGTGACAAAGGCCGGAATGGCGGCGGCGTATTGACTGGTCGGATCCTGGTAGGGACCAAACACATTGAAATACCGCAGCGAGACGGTATCCAGCCCATAGACTTGTGAAAATACACTGCAATAGTACTCGCCGAATAATTTCGCCGCGGCATACGGTGATTTCGGATTGGTCGGCATTGTTTCAGTTTTCGGCATGGTCGGGCTGTCGCCGTAGGCCGAAGAACTGGCGGCATACACAAACCGTTTGACGTTGTTGTCGCGTGCGGCCAGCAGCAGCGTAAAGGTGGCATTGACGCAATGCTGATGGGTGGTGGCCGGATCGTCCACGCTTCGCGGCACCGACGGCACGGCGCCTTGATGCAGTACGATGTCGATATCCCGCATGGCGGAGCGGGCGACGTTTTCGTCGCCCATATCCGCTTCGATAAAATCGATGCGATCCCGAATATCGGCCAGATTGCTTATTTTACCCGTCAGCAGGTTGTCAATCACGCGAACATAACACCCTTCAGCCACAAGCCGACGGCAAATATTGGAGCCGATAAACCCCGCGCCGCCGGTTACCAGAAATTTATCTGTCATAGCGTTGTCCCACTTTCAAGTTGATTCATCGCAGTTCGGGCAGACTTAAACCGGCTGTTGCTGTATGGCGGCTCGCTGATAATCCTGATAAGACCGATAGACTTCGCGGAAATAACCCCCTTTGCGGCTGCGAACGCCCATCAGTATCGTGCCGATGGTATTGGCGTTGACGTTGCGCAGTTCGCGGAGAATCCGGATCGCTGCACCGCGATGAGTCGTGGCGGCGTTAAAGACCACGATGGTTCCGTCGGCCTGAGCGGCCAGGGTTTTGGCGTCGCTGACGAGCATCGCCGGGCCGTCGATAATGACATAATCAAACTGATCTTTGCATCGATCCAGCAGGGTCTTCATTCGGTCGCTGCTCAGCAGTTCGGACGGATTGGCCGGCAGCGGACCGCTGTCAACCACGAACAGTCCGCCAATGTCGGTGGAACGGATAATCTGTTTTTCGTCCGTACATTGACCCATCAGATAATTGCTCAGACCGTAATCGGCCTGTTGTTCAGAAGAGCCGTTGGCGCGGGAAGTCGGGAAAAGACGATTGCTCATCGGACGACGGAAGTTGGCGTCAATCAGCAGAACGCGATTGTCCTCAGACAGAAAAGACCCGGCCATATTCACCGCGACGGTGGTTTTCCCGTCGCCGGCGGCGGTACTGGTAACAAACAGGGTCTTATGCGGCTGTCCGCTTTCGCCGGACAGTTTCAGGTTGGTGCGAAGCTGCCGGTAACATTCGCTGGT
>DSDR01000194.1 GCA_011048645.1 Phycisphaerales bacterium | reverse complement strand
GTGGTGGCGGTGGTGCCGTTTTATGACTATTACGGCGTGACCTATTACTACCCGCGCTATCACCGCCGGTTTGTGTTTGTGAGCCTGGGCGGCTACTGGCCGAGCTATCGGTACGTGCGGTACTACTGGTACGGGGCGCATCCCTACCATTGGTATGGCCCGACCGTGCTGACCACGCCGACGCTGCACAATACGTATAATACCTACAACACGTACAATACCTACGCGACGACGCCGACGACCGGTGCGGCCTCGACCGTCTATTCGACCGAAGGCGATTATCACTTCGACCCGGCGGTGGACGATTTCAGCGACGTGCGCGAACGGCTGGCCGCTGAACAAGACGCGGTGGATGTGCCGTACTTTGAGACTGCGGCGGATCTGAGCTTTGCCCATGCGGTCAAGCTGTTCGAAGCGGGCAACTACGAAGACGCCGCCAAACAGTTTGCCGAGGCAATGCTGTTGTCGCCGGACGATTCGATTTTGCCGTTTACCTATGCCCAGGCGCTGTTTGCCAAAGGCGATTATTCCGCCGCGACCGATGTGCTGCGAGCGGGCTTGGCCCGCATTCCGATCGAAGAGCCGACGGTCTATTATCCGCGCGGCTTGTATGACGAGGATCAGAGGCTGGCCGAGCAGGTCGCCGCGCTGGAAGCGGCGCTGGCCGCCGAGCCGGACAACGCCGATTACCATCTGCTGCTGGGATATCACTATACGGCGCTGGGCGAGTATGACAAGGCGACGATCCTGCTGAATCAGGCCGCCGCTGATGAGACCAACCTGGACGCGGTTGCTAAGCTGCTCGAACTGATCGAACGACTGCAAAGCGTTCAGGCGGATGTGCTGTAAACAACCCAACGGCGCGGGACGAACCAATGTATTCGTTCCGCGTTTTTTTTGCTTCTAACGCCCAAGGGGCCGTTTCCCTAAGTTTGTCAGATGGCTCTTTCAGAGCGAATCCGACGTCACGTCTTTGACCCAGGGCGCTGCCCTGGGTTGCAATTATACTGCACCTTTGGTGCGTTTTTAAACGCACTATCCGAACGGTAAAAAATCCGGTGAACGATTACAAAAATTCTTCGTTCGTGGTTCAGCTCAAAACCCAAAACTATTCTTCGTGGTTCAATTTTTTGTAAATCAGTTATTTTATTTCTTTACGATTCTAAGTGCCCGCCAGCGGAGGCACAGGAAAGTTGTCTGAGGCGTCGGCGATGGCGCGGCCAAGCCACGCGATGGTTTGGCCGAGATGAGTCATATTGCGCAGCGCTTCTTCATCATTGCGTGTTTCGCCTTTGTTCAGGCCCATGCCCATATTCCAGTAAATAGACCCGGGCACAATCATTGACGACATCAGGAACATATGGTTGATGGTGTCAAAGGCGTGAGTCGCCCCGCCTCGCCGAACGGCCACGACGGCGGCGCCGATTTTGCCCTGAAGCAATCCGCCGTTGGCCAGCGCGACCAGACCTGTCCTGTCCAGCAGGGCCTTCATCTCGGCGGTCGTGTCGGAAAAGTGCATCGCAGAGCGGAAATCGTGAAAAAGGGCACGATAACTGCCATCGGAAAGTAATTGATGCCGATAAACAATAATATCACCGGAAGCCACATCCGGCCCTCCGGATTACCGTCTATAAATACAGCAACGGTCATTAATACACCGTACATAAAAAGACAAGTCGGAATGGCAATCAGAACCGCCAGCACAGAATCTTTTACCCAACGGTGGACAAGGATGGAAACGACTACTGAAGCTGCATACCCAATTGAAACCGGAATGACCAAGGCCCATGATACAGCCGTCAAGTCACCTCCGTCCATTGACGCATCACGCCGAGCGGTCAAAACAGGGCCGATAAGTCCGGGCAAAAAAATCAGCGTCGCAAGTAAAACAAGCCATCTACGATGGGTGGCACCTTCAAGCGCAGCTTGTGGGTGCCGGGGGGTTGCGTGGTTTTCATCGTTTATATCCTTATCGTTTCGGAAAATGGTTCAGATGAATGTCCAGCGGGCCGTCGCCCTGGCCGTGCATCTGCCGATAGCTGGAATAATACCACTGTTGCGGCCACTGCACAAGACCCCGCTTGACAGGGTTGGCGTGGATGTAGCGGACGCTGTTGGTGGCTGCCGCATGGGTAAAGATGTTGCGATCATAGCCGCCACCGTCCTGCCAGAATCGCAGCGTTTGATGTTTTTGTCCGGTTTTCAGACGTTCCAGCGCGTCCGGGCGGCGCTGCCGCAGCCAGTTGATCGCCTTGCGGCTGACGCTTTGCTTGATGCTTTTGAGAATCGCCGAGATCGAATAGACTTCTTGGGTCGGATAAATCAGCAAATGCAGGTGTTCGGGCATGAACACATACGCCCATACGTCAAAGCGGTGTGTGTGCTGAGCCGCCCGGACAGCCTCGGCCAGATAGTCGCAAAACGTCGGATTCTTCAGCAGCGGCAGTCGGCCAAAACAGCTAAACGTCAATTCGTGGCCGTGGCCGGGTACATTGTACCGTTTGCATCGCTTTTCGAATGTGCCGGTGTCTTTCAACTCCATACGCCTGCTCGCTGCCCGGCACCCACAAGCTGCGCTTGAAGGTGCCATCCGTTTTTCATTGATTATTGACGATTGATGATTGATTATTTGCCACCATTACAGAGGCCACCCGGCCGTCACATATTTTACTTGGCTCTTATCAATATATACAAAGCCCGGCTTTAATGAAATGTATACATACGTATTGCCGAAAGGTTCTATCGCTGATATTTCATAGTAAACTGTATCATTGTTTTCCATGGTGTATATATCTACTTTTGAATTAAAAGGCGAAAGGGGCAAGGGTTCTGATTTCCATTTTTCAAATTCTGCCGTCGTGACGGGGTATCCTCGTTCAGACAGATGGTGTTAACCCATCTTTCGGGTTCTGTCGCCGATGCCCAAAAGCAGCGATTTGACGCAAATATCTTCGTCCAGCTCTTCCCAGTGAAGGCCTGTTCCGCCGCCGCTGATGATGCAGTTTTGACGCTGCTGCAAAGTGGCGTTGAGCAGGCGGGGGAAATAGGCCAGCGGGACGCCCAACACGCGGCCGTCGTTCAATTCCACCCACAAACTGTCGTCATCGAACCGCACATTTTTTGCGGACGGCTCAGTCGTTAAAGTGTTCATTCCAAAACTCCCGAATCAATTGCTTATTGTCGGCAACAATTGCACATAATTCTTTTAATTCAGCGGATTTCATTCCATAAGAATGGTCCACGACAATTTCCGGTTCAAGCCAGATTTTGGCGACCTGTTCGCCTTTTCTGACATGAATATGCAACGGCTCCGGTGGTATTCCCTCATTCGAATAGAAGAAAAATCTATACCCTTTATGTCGAAATACCGTTGGCATTATACTTTCTCACATTATAACAAAATAACGTTAAGTTCAAAAGCGTTATCAAACAAGACATTACACCTTTCTGTCCAGTCTTCGGTAGCCGACGGCTTCGGCGATGTGTTGGGGCTGGATGTCGGAGCAGTTTTCCAGGTCGGCGATGGTGCGTGCAACCTTGCAGATTTTATCGTGCGCCCGGGCGCTGAGGGCGAACTCGCTCATCGCGTGTTTGAGCATCTGCTCGCCGGCCTCATCCAGTCGGCAGAACGTCTCGACGTCCTTATGCGTCATTGTGGCGTTGGTCATCATCCGCTCGGCGCCGAAGCGGTCGGCCTGACGGGCGCGGGCGGCCAGCACCTGCTGCCGCAGGCTTTTTGAATCCTGCCCGTTGCTTCGGCCGCGGAGCTGGCGAAACGCCACCGGCGGCACTTCGACGTGAATATCAATCCGATCCAGCAGCGGCCCGGAGACCTTGCCCATATACCGCTCAATCTGTCCCGGCGTGCACTTGCAGCGGCGGATGTGCGTGCCGTAGTAGCCGCACGGGCACGGATTCATCGCCGCGATCATAATAAAATCCGCCGGAAACCGCAGCGTCCCCTTGGCCCGCGAGATGGTTACCGCCCCCTCTTCCAGCGGCTGGCGAATCATCTCCAGGATATGCCGCTGAAACTCGGCGAACTCATCCAGAAACAAAATGCCGTGATGGGCCAGGCTCAATTCGCCCGGTCGCGGATAGGTCCCGCCGCCGACCAGCGACGGCCCCGACGCGGTATGGTGCGGCGTGCGCACCGGTCGCGTGGCGATCAGGGCTTGTCCTTTTTCCAGCAGCCCCACCGAGGAATAGACGCGCGACGTTTCCAGCGACTCGGCCAGCGACAGCGGCGGCAAAATCGTCGCCATCCGCTGGGCCAGCATCGTCTTGCCGGCGCCGGGCGGGCCGATCATCATCACATTATGCCCGCCGGCCGCGGCGATGGTCAGGGCGCGTTTGACGCTTTCCTGTCCTTTAACGTCCGCAAAATCGACCGGATAGGCCCCGGCCTGCTCAAACAGCGAATCGATATCCAGCGTCGTCGGCTCAATCTCAATCGCCTCGGCCAGGAATCCGGCCGCCTGCGCCAGCGAGCCGACCGCGATGACCTCCAGCCCCTCGACGACGGCGGCCTCGGCGGCGTTGTCCAGCGGCACGAGGATGCCCTTGTAGCCGTGGGACGCGGCGGTCATGGCCATACTCAGCACGCCGTTGACCGGTCGGACGCGCCCGTCCAGCGCCAATTCGCCGACGATCACATAATCGCTCAGCTTGTCGCTGACCAGCCCGCCGGCGCAGCCCATAATCCCCAGCGCAATGGGCAAATCGAACGCCGGGCCGGCCTTTTTGATGTCCGCCGGGGCCAGGTTGATCAGCGGCTGAACGTTGGGAAAGCTGTAGCCGGAGTTGACCACCGCGCTGCGAACCCGCTCGATGCTCTCCTTGACCGCCGCATCCGGCAGACCGACAATCACCGGTTTTTCAAAACCTCCCCGCGAGACATCCACCTCCACCTCGCATAAAATCCCATCGATCCCTTCCAGTGTGACCGAGTACAATCGCGCCAGCATCGCAGTCTCCCTGTTGTGCTCGTGTTTCGCTCCGGTTCGAATACAGTCCGCCTATTCTAACGTTGGCCGCGACCTGTGCCAACAGTTTTCTCTGTCTTTTATCCGGTAATAGCACTCCTTTTCGCTTGCACGACAAGATTGATCTTGACAAAAAGAAGATCGAAGATAGGATAAATCCAACGCTTACCTTGTTAAAAATCAGAGGCCCAATAAGGAGACACGCAATGGCAGATTATTCAAGCGGCTGTGCGGGCAAGGCGCCAATGCGAACGCTGCTGGCGCCGTATGAAAAGCGGTTTATTCAATGGCTGACGCCTTATTTCCCGTCGTGGGTCCAAACATGGCACCTGACGCTGCTGACGATTCCCTGGTGCGTCGGGCTGGTCGGCTTCGGGTATCTGGCCGGGATCAGCGGCAATCTGCACTGGCTGTGGCTCAGCAGCCTGATGATTGCGCT
The DNA here is from genome assembly GCA_011048645.1 of Phycisphaerales bacterium. Taxonomy (GTDB): domain Bacteria; phylum Planctomycetota; class Phycisphaerae; order Sedimentisphaerales; family Anaerohalosphaeraceae; genus T3Sed10-213. Next base: position 11,922 of record DSDR01000194.1, on the reverse strand, counting down.
GCAATGGTTTACCGACGCCTTTGACGGGGCCATCGGACGCCACAAAAACACCGGTCTGGTCAAGTGGGGCTTTTATATGGATCACCTGCTGGATTATGTATTCTTGTGTGCGATCCTGATCGGGTATGCCTTGTTGGCGCAGACACAGGCCGGGCGCCAGTGGGTTTATCTGCTGATTCCGGTATGTGCGGGCTTTATGATTGCCTCGTTTCTGGGCTTCGGGGCGACCGGTGAATTCAAGATTACCTATCTGGCGACCGGCCCGACGGAGATGCGGCTGTGGTTTATCGCGCTGAATACCGCGTTGATTGTCTTCGGCACGGCCTGGATCGAACGGCTGCTGCCCTGGATGCTGGTCGCGGCGATTCTTTTTCTGGTGTTTGTCTGTTTCCGGACCCAAAAATACCTCTGGCAACTGGATATGTCCATCAAGGCCCAGGCCGTACAATCCGTACAAAACGAACAAGCGGAAGGGGAAAAAGCCAAATTATCCGGTTAATTGACTCTCTTTTTGAGCCGAATTTTGGTATAGTAAGCTGTTCCGTAATCAACTATTGGAGAAATGGGAAAATCGTATAAAAAACTCGGCCTTGTCGTATTATTGGCTCAGGTGTTGTGTGTACCGTCGCAGGCGTGGGGGAGCTGTCCGCTGGCGTATCTGGATCCGGGAACCGGGAGCTATATTTTTCAGCTTTTGATTGCCGGACTGGTCGGGGCGGGCTTTGCGGTTAAGCTGTTCTGGGGGTATATCAAGGCGTTTGTGGTTTCGACGTTTTCGAGGAAAAAGCACAAAGACGATGACCAGCAGTCTTAAATCGATTCCTTCGTCGTTTCGCGACCCGAGCGGTTTTTTATTTACCCACGACAGCCGCATCTATCGCCAGATCAACACCCTTTATCGGCCGCATTGGGACCAGTTGCACCAATCGGGTCTCTATGATACCCTGACGGCCAGGGGGTTGCTGATTCCACATCAGCAAGCGGATCTCGATCTGGCGCTGACCGCTCAGGCCTGTTGCGTGATTGAGCCGGAGCGGATTGGGTTTGTTTCTTATCCGTATGAGTGGGCGTTCAGCCAGCTCAAAGACGCGGCGCTGACGACGCTGAAGATTCAGAAAGTCGCTTTCGAGCATGGGATGACGCTTAAAGACGCCTCGGCCTTTAATGTTCAATTTCATAACGGCAAACCTGTTTTCATTGATACGCTGTCGTTTGAGATTTACAAGCCTGGGCGTCCGTGGGTGGCGTATCGGCAGTTTTGTCAGCATTTTTTGGCGCCGCTTGCCCTGATGAGCCATTGCGACATTCGGCTGCGTCGGCTGCTGCGAACGAACATTGACGGCGTGCCGCTGGATTTGGCCTCGCGGCTGCTGCCGTCGCGAACCTGGCTCAATCCGGGTTTGCTGATGCATATTCACCTGCACGCCAAAAGTCAGCAGCGTTATGCCGATGCATCGTTGAAGCCGGCCAAACAGCAGACGATTTCACGTCTGGGCTTTCTTGGATTGATTGACAGTCTCACAACCGCCGTCCGCAAGCTCTCCTGGCGTCCGGCCGGAACGGTCTGGGGCGATTATTACAACCAGACCAATTATTCCGATCAGGCCATGGAGGCCAAAAAGCATATCGTAAGCGATTTCCTGAAGCGCATCGGGCCGACAACCACGTGGGACATCGGCGCCAATACCGGCGTCTTTAGCCGGCTGGCCGCCGAGGCCGGTTCGCAGGTTGTGTCGCTGGACATTGACGCCGCCGCCGTGGAGCAGAATTACCGATGGGTAAAACAAAACAAAACCCAAAACATCCTTCCCCTGCTGCTGGATATTTGCAATCCCAGTCCGGCGCTGGGCTGGGCGCACGAAGAACGGCTGTCGCTGCGGCAGCGCGGCCCGGCGGATGTGGTGCTGGCGCTGGCGCTGATTCATCATCTGGCGCTGTCGAACAATCTGCCGCTGGGCCGTATCGCGCGGTTTCTGGCGACGTTGAGTCCCTGGCTGATTATCGAATTTGTTCCGAAAGAAGACACGCAGGCGCAGCGTCTGCTGGCGTCGCGCTATGATATTTTTCCGAACTATACGCAACAGCGGTTTGAAGAGGCGTTCGGTGCACGTTACCGCATCCTTGAACGGGTGACGGTGCCCGATACGCTGCGCACGGTTTATTTGATGCAGCGCAATGAATCAAAAACATCCTGACAATCCTGTCGTGTTGCACCCCTGGCTGTTGGCCATGTTTCCGGTATTGTTTTTGTATGCGCGGAATCTGGGCGAGTTGGATTTCGGCGATGTGGTCTATCCGCTGGCAGCCTCGTTAGCTTTGGCGGGGGGACTGTATCTTGTGCTGCGGCTGCCGGTTCGATCCGGTCAGCGGCGCGGACTGATGATGTCCTGTCTGATTGCGCTGATCTATTCCTATGCCAATATCGCCTCGTTGGCGCGATCGGCGCTGCCGCTGCCGCCCGGTCGATGGGCGTGGCCGTATTATGTCATCTGGATTCTGATTGCCGCCGCGGCGCTGGCGGTCATCGCCCGACTGAAACGTTCGCTGCCGTACTGGACGAAGATTCTCAATGTCATTGCCCTGTCTCTGGTGGCGCTGAATGGCGTGCGGATTGTCGCGGCCGTACCGGACAAGCTGGCCGTCTGGCAGGGCGAGCTGACCATTCCGGAGCCGTGGCAGGGGCCTGACCTCAAGGCCGACGCGCAGCGACCCAATCTCTTTATCCTGGTGTTCGATCAGCATGTCGGGTTTCCCTGTCTGAAGCGGTACGGCTATGACGCCGGTGAATTTATTGACGCACTGCGGGACCGGGGCTTTCACGTGGCCGAAAACAGCGCCGCCAACTATTGGATGACGCCGTATGCGATGGCCGGTCTGTTTAATTATACCTATCTGGATTTTATCCTGGAACAGATTCCGGAAGGATTTAAGGGACATCAGCCCGCCTTTAAGCTCACGCGCGACAATCGGGCCTTTCGCTTTTTGAAAGAGGCCGGCTACACAACCATTCAGTGCCATACCGACTTTTTATATGCTTACGAAAATATCGACAACGTGGACATTCGAATCAACCCCGACCGCTGGTACACCACCGCGCTGTCGCGCGAGCTGATCAGCAATACGCCGCTGAGTCTGCGCACGCCTGTACTGCTGCGGCGCAGTATCCTGACCGCCTTTGAAGAAACCACCCGTCTATGTCGTTTGGACGAGCCGTTTGTCGTCTTCACGCATTTTCTGTCGCCGCATCCGCCGTATGTCTTTGACGAACAGGGCAATTTTCCCGGACCGGACAGCGCGTTTGCCGATTTTGACGTGCAATTTTGCGCCGACGAAGACAAACGCGAGCTGCGGTTGTACCTGGCGCAAATGACCTATCTGCACAAGCGCATCATCGAGATGGTCGATGCCATTCAGGCCAACAGCAAACGACCGCCCGTGATTATCTTACAGGGCGATCACGGCAATCGACTTCAGGTCAAACACTGCCAGGACAGACAGTTGACGCCCGAGGCGGCGATGGAGTTGTTTTCAATTCTCAACGCGATGTATCTGCCCGGCGTCGATACAGACGGTCTGCCCGATGCTGTCAGTCCGGTCAATACCTTTCGTCTCGTCTTTGACCGGTACTTCGGTACCGATCTGGGACTGCTGCCGGATTGCTGCTTTTATCCCGGGCCAAGCGGCCGACTCTTCGAGGATGTGACCGACCTGGTCCTTGAAGGCCTTAAATAAACAGATTCACGCCGGACGCTTCAGCCTGATTGAGATACATCGCCACGCCGCCTTCTTCGACGCCGTCGATCAGTTCTTCGCGTTTGATGCCCATCAAGTCCATTGTCATCGCGCAGGCCACCAGTCGCACGTGGTTCTGACGGGCCTTGTCGATCAGTTCCGATAGCGAGGCGACATTTTTCTTTTTCATAATGCCCTTGATCATCTGCGTGCCGGCGCCCAGCATGTTCATTTTGGACAGTGTGGTTTTTTCCGCGCCGCGCGGCATCATCCAGCCGAACATTTTTTCGATGACGGTTTTTTCAACGGCAATCGCTTCAGGCCGCCGCAGCAGGTTCAGTCCCCAGAAGGTAAAGAACAGCGTCACTTCGCTGCCCATCGCGGCCGCACCGTTGGCGATGATGAACGCGGCCATGGCCTTGTCAAAATCGCCGCTGAAGACAATGATGGTTTTTTTCCGGCTGCTTTGGGTACGGGCGGCCTCGCTCGGGGCCGATTGCCGTTTGATCACCGTGGCGGCATAGACGCCCTGATCGGCGGTCAGGTCGCTGAGCGTATGGCCGGTGCTGCGGCAGAAGGCCTCCACGTCGCGGGCAAACCCCGGATCCGTGCTGCGCAGCGTAACAGCTTGTCCGGCCTGAAGTTCGTCCACCGCTTCTTTGAGCTTCATCAGCGGTCCGGGACACGCCAGGCCGCAGGCGTCAATCGTGATCGGTGCGGCAGCGGGCTGAGGCGGTTCAACAGGGCGGCTTTCGCCGGCGTCGTCTTTCATCTCGGTATCGACCGCTTCGGTTTTTTTGCCCGTGCCGGTGGCCGCGCAGTAGGTTTTATAACCGCCGGTCAGGTTGCGACAGCGATAACCATGCTGACTCAGAATGCGGCACGCCAGATAGCCCCGCAATCCCACCTGACAGATGACCAGAATCTCTTTGTCGTGCGGCAGTTCGTTGAGCCGACCGCGCAGTTCATCCAGCGGAATGCAGACCGCCCCCGGAATCGTGCCCGTCTCGACCTCGCCGGCCGTGCGTACATCCAGCAGCAGTTGATTCGGCGCGGGGTTGACCATCTCCTCGGCATGGCAGATAGACATATCACCGTTGAGCACGCTGCCGGCGACAAATCCGGCGTAATTGACCGGATCCTTGGCCGAGCCGTAGGGCGGGGCGTAACACAGCTCCAGATGCTGCAAATCCTGCACCGTCAGCCCCGCGCGAAGGGCCACGGCGATGACGTCAATTCGTTTATCCGCCCCGTCGGCGCCGACGGCCTGAGCGCCGAGTATTTTGCCGCTGTCCGGAGCAAACAGCAGTTTAAGGCTGATTTGTCTGGCGCCGGGATAGTAACCGGCGTGGCTGGCCGGATGGACGTAGATTTTTTCGTAGGCGATGCCGGCGCGTTTGAGCAGTTTTTCGTTCAGGCCCGTGGTCGCCGCGGCCAGATTGAACACCTTGCAGATGGCCGTGCCCTGAGTATGGCGATAGGCGCTGTCGCGTCCGGCGATGTGGTCGGCGGCGATGCGGCCCTGCCGATTGGCCGGCCCGGCCAGCGGAATCAGAGTCGGCGTTTCGCTGACAAAATCGACCACCTCGATGGCGTCGCCGACGGCGTAAATCGCCGGATCGCTGGTCTGCATCGAAGGGTTGACCACGATGCCGCCGCGGCCGCCGATCTCCAGCCCGGCGTCTTGTGCCAGATGCGTTTCGGGCCGCACACCGACTGAGACGATCACCATATCCGTCGTGAGGGTATCGCCGCTGCTGAGCCGCACGTTCAGTGCGCCGTTTTGGCTGCTGATGGCGGTTACGCTGTTGTTGAGCATCACAGCAACGCCGTGCAGACGCAGTTCATCAACCAGCGGGGCAGCCATTTCCGGATCCAGCGTGCCCATCACCTGCGGCTCCAGTTCCACCAGCGTTGTGGTCAGCCCGCGCTCAATGAGCGCCTCGGCCATCTCCAGTCCAATGTAGCCGCCGCCGATGACGACCGCGCGGCCGGCTTGGACGTCCTTGATTCGCGCAAGAATCGCATCCATATCAGGAATGTTTCGCAGGGTAAAGACGCCGTCGCTGTTGACGCCCGCAATCGGCGGAAGCACCGGCTCGGCGCCGGGACTGAGAATGAGCCGGTCATACGATTCGGTGTATTCCTTGTCGGTCTTCAGATCACGCACGATGACCTGTTTGTTTTCTCGGTCAATGCGGACAACCTCGCTGAACGTTCGCACATCGATGTTGAAGCGTTTGCGCATGGCCTGCGGGGTTTGCACCAGCAGCCGGTCTCGCTCGGCAATGGCCCCGCTGATGTGGTACGGCAGCCCGCAGTTGGCAAAGGAGATATATTCTCCGCGTTCCAACAGAATAATTTCAATGTTTTCCGACAAGCGTCGCAGACGCGCGGCCGCCGAAGCGCCGCCGGCTACACCGCCGACAATGACCACCTTTTTTATCTCAGACATAACGTTTCTCCGTTGGGGTTGATGAACATAGATGGAATATCGTGTCAGATTAGGATTCCAAAGCACAATTCATTTGGATACAGCGAATCAGTCCCGGCAACTGGGGCGAGGCGATTTTGTAATAGACGGTGCGCCCCTGGCGGCGGCTGTCCAGCAGGCCGTGACCTTTGAGCAGCCGCAGGTGTTCGCAGGCCTGGCTGGGGCTGATTCGGCAGTGCTCGGCCAGTTCGTGCACGGCAAAGTCGCCGGTCATCAACAGGTTGACCATCTTGAGCCGGGCCGGATGCGCCATCACTTTCAGGCATTCGGCCGCTGTTTCGAGCACGTTGTCCGGCAATGATTCTGTCGCATTGGCATTCATATGCAACTCCACACAGGCTTTACATATCAATATATCGAGAGTTCTCGATATTACAAGATGTTTTGCGAAAAAATTTTTGATAATTTTTAAGCGAAACAACAGGGCTTAAATTGTGAAAAGATTCACAAAAATATGTCATATATTCCTGCTTATAAAATCTTGGATTTATTATAAGTGTATTATTTCACAATAATTATTTTCACTTTTGTTCCGGCTTGACCGGTATTTGTACTTGACAGGGAAGGGCAAAAGCCGTAAGCTGATTTTTGGATTTGTGAATGTGAGCACAAACACTATAACACTGTGAGCCATGAAATATCGCAAGATTCCGGATGAGACGATCCGCCGTATGCCGATGTATTTGCGGGCGTTGTCGCTGGTTGAACAGGAAGGTCAGCAGACCATCTCCAGCCGACAACTGGCTGAACGGCTGCATCTGAAACCGCCGCAGATTCGCAAGGATTTGTCGTATTTCGGCGCTTTCGGCACACGCGGCATCGGTTATCCGGTGGTTTCGACCGCTCAACAGATACGCACGATTCTCAGGCTGGATGTCCCGCAGAAGGCCGCCCTGATCGGCGCCGGACAGTTGGGCACGGCCATTGCGGCGTATCCGGGGTTTTCGGTGTTCGGATTCGACATCGCGGCGGTGTTTGACAATGACCCGGCCAAAATCGGCAAACACATCGGTCGGCGGGTCATTGAACACATCGATGCGGTTGATTCACTCGAAGATCGGGCCATTCGTCTGGCGATTTTGGCGATTCCGTCCGAGGCGGCTCAGGCCTGTGCCGACCGACTGGTGCGTGCCGGCGTCAAAGGGATTTTGAATCTGGCGCCGTGCTATCTGGTTGTGCCCAAACGGGTCAAAGTGGTTTCGATTGATATGGCCATGGCGCTGGGTGTGTTGCCGTATTATATGTGAGAACTGAAAACAAACATCTATTGGAAGCGGACGATTATGAGTGTAAACACGATATCCAAAGACCGGTTCAAACAGTTCGTTGAAGCGTTAATCCAGTCGGATCAGCGGGTCGTCGGGGTTCAGGCGCGGGGCGATCGCTTTGTTTTTGACGATCTCAAGGCCGCCGATGCGCTGCGGCTGGATTATGATGTAACGATTCTGTCGCCGCGCAAGTATGTCCTGCCGCCAAAAGAGCCGTTGCTGAAATTTGACGGCCGGGCTTCGTATGAAAGCCTGCAGGAAAGCGAGCCGATGGTTCTGCTTGGCGTGCATCCCTATGATATGGCGGCCATCAACCAGATGGATTTGCTCTTCAGTCAGGACGAGTACGACAATCACTATATGTGCCGTCGCAAAAAAATGACGATTATCGCCTGCGATGTCGCGACCCCCAGCGAGAATGTGTTCGCCGCATCGATGGGCACGGCCACCGTTGACAGCGGTTATGATATGCTGCTGACCGATATCGGCGATGCCTATGTCGTGGAGGCGGCGACCGACAACGGCAAGGCGCTGATGAATCTGATGCCCGACGCCCGCCCGGCCAGCGAGGCTGACATCGAGAAACGTCAGGCCGTCTGGAAAAAGAACGAGCACGACCTGAACAAACACATGTTGGAGTGCAAGCCCTCTTTTCTGCCCAAGCTGCTTGAGAAAAACTATGATCACCCCGTCTGGGAAGAAAAGGCCCGGTTGTGCTATTCCTGCGGTTCGTGCAATCAGGTCTGTCCGACGTGCTATTGCTTTGATGTGCAGGATGAGGTCAACTGGGACTTGAAGACCGGCGTGCGGTATCGCGCCTGGGACGGGTGTTTGCTGCAGGATTTTGCGACGGTGGCCGGCGATCACAACTTTCGCAAAGACCGTGCCGCGCGGTTTCGCCATCGACTGTACCGCAAGGGCAAATACGTCCCGGGCAAGATTGGCGGGCAGATTGCCTGCGTCGGTTGCGGGCGCTGCATCACGGCCTGTACGGCCAAAATCGCCAACCCCGTCGATGTCTATAACCAGCTTATGGAACGAACCGATATCGGATAATTCCGCCCGTTTCGGGTGTATTGAGGAGAATCGCTTATGTGTGAATGCTGCGTACAAAACAACAAAGACATTTATTTGCCGGCGCCGGCGACCATCACCAAGCGTCGGATGCTCAACGGCACGGAGCTGTATCTGCATTTGGAATCAGACAGCGGCAAGGAGATGGAGTACACGCCGGGACAGTTCGTTGAGGTGTCGCTGGGGGGTATCGGCGAGGCGCCGATTTCGATTTCTTCTTCGCCGACACAAAAAGGACTGGAGTTGGTCATTCGCAACGTCGGCACGCTGACCCGTGCGATCCACAAGCTTCAGGTCGGCGACAAACTCGGCGTCCGCGGCCCCTACGGCTCGACCTATCCGGTCGAGCAGGCCAAGGGCAAAGATCTGGTCTTTATCTGCGGGGGCATTGGGCTGGTGCCGCAGCGGTCGTTTATCCGCTATGTCCTGGATCATCGCAGCGAGTACGGCAAGGTGACGGTGCTGATCGGCACCAAATGCTATGATATGCGGCTGTTCCGTGAGGAAATCGCCATGTGGCAGGAGCGCAAGGATATGACCGTGATGGAGACCATTGACGAGGCTCACGACTGCTGGGACGGCAACGTGGGTGTGGTCACCACTCTGATTCCGAAAATCGAAAGCGATCTGCCCAAGAGTCTGGTGATGGTATGCGGACCGCCGGTGATGTATAAATTTGTTCTGATGGCGCTGGCCGAGGTCGATGTGCCGCAGGACAGCATTTATGTGAATCTCGAACGACGAATGAAATGCGGCGTCGGAAAATGCGGCCACTGTCAGATCAATCAACATTATGTCTGTCAGGACGGGCCGGTGTTCCGATTCAGCGATTTGGCGAATGTGCCGGAGGCGATTTAAGATGAGTAAACCACGTGTAGCAATTTTCGATTTTGCCTGTTGTGAAGGCTGTCAGCTTCAGATTGTCAACCTCGAAGAAGAAATCATTGATCTGGTCGGCGCCGTTGATGTGGTCGAGTGGCGCGAGGCGATGAGCGAACAAAGCCACGAATACGACATCGCCATCGTTGAAGGCTCGATTACCCGGCCGGAAGACGAGCATCGGCTGCAAATCATCCGCAGCCGCGCCAAGATCCTGATTGCCCTGGGGGCGTGTGCGACCATCGGCGGCGTCAACAAGATGAAAAATAACTTTGACCTCAATGAGGTCAAACGCTGCGTCTATGGCAAGGACGCCGAGATGCCCCATCTGGCGACCACGACGACGCGGGCGCTGCATGAAGTCGTCGATGTGGACTTTAAGATTCACGGCTGCCCGATCAACGGCGAGGAGTTCAAGCAGGTCGTTCGCGATCTGCTGCTGGGCAAAAAACCCGTCATCCCGACGTATCCGGTATGCGTGGAGTGCAAGGCGAAAGAAAACGTCTGCCGCTATGAGTACGACGAAATCTGCCTGGGACCGATTATTCGCGCCGGCTGCGGAGCGCCGTGCCCGTCGGCCGGCTGGCGGTGCTTTGGCTGCCGCGGCCTGGTCGATAATCCCAATGTTGACGCGGCCAAAGAGGTGATGGAAAAGTACAACCTGACGGTGGACGACTTGAAACAGAAAATGGTGTTATTCAACAGCAAATAAGACAGAGGCCAATGCCATGAGTAAAAACATCAATATCAATGTGCATCATATCACCCGCGTGGAAGGCCACGGCAATATCGTGGTCAATATCACCGACGGGACGATTGAAACCTGTCAATGGCAGGTCCCCGAAGCGCCGCGTTTCTTTGAGGCGATGGTGCGGGGTCGCCGTTATGACGATATCCAGACCATTGTCAGCCGCATCTGCGGCATCTGTTCGATTTCACATTCACTGGTGGCCACACGCGCCGTGGAAGATGCGCTGAAGCTGGAGGTGTCCGAACAGACGGATCTGGTGCGTCATCTGATGCATTATTCCGAGCAACTCCAAAGCCACGTGCTGCATGTCGGCTACCTGGTGGCGCCGGATTTGTTCGGCGAAAAATCCGTCGTGCCGCTGATTCCCAAGGCGACCGATGCGGTCAAAACCATCATCAAGGCCCATCGCGTGGCCAATCAGATGTCGGCGCTGCTGTGCGGACGCATTACGCACCCGGTAACGCTGACGCCCGGCGGAATGACGCGCGTACCGACCGAAGACGAGCTGCGCAGCCTGAAGAAAGAGCTGGAAGCCATCGTGCCCGATCTGGTAACGATCTGTAATGTCGTCCTGAGCGCGGCCGAGGCGCTGCCGGACTTTACCCGCGAAACCGAGTACGTCAGTCTCAAGCAGAATCAGCCGCAGTATAAAGGCACGCTTCAGGAATACACCTTCTATCACGGCGATATTACCAGCACCGATTTGAACGGCAAGCCGCCCGTTCCGGCGGCCAAATGGGAAAGCGTGGCCAATGAGTACGTCCATCCGCAATCGACCGCCAAATGGACCAAGTGGCATCGCGACGCCTACGCGGCCGGGGCGCTGGCCCGGTTTAACAACAACGCCGAACTGCTCAGTCCGCTGGGTAAAAAGGTCGCCGAAATGTTCGGGCTGAAAAAAGGCTGCTGCAATCCCTATTTCAACAGCATCGCCCAGTTGGCCGAGTGCGCCCACGTCGTCGAAGGCAGTCTGGAAGTGATCGACGAACTGCTGACCCGCGGCCTGAAACCTGAAAAAGTCAAAGTCGCCCTCCGCGCCGGACGCGGCCATGCCGGCATCGAAGCGCCGCGCGGGATCCTGTTCCATTCGTATGAGTTTGACAAAAACGGCGAATGCGTCTGGGGCAATTGCTGCATTCCGACCAATCAGAACCACGCCAATATCCAGTTGGATTTCGAAAAGCTGGTACCGCAGTTTATGGACGAAGGCCAGGACGCCCTGCGCCAAAAAATGGAAATGCTCGTGCGGGCCTATGACCCGTGTATTTCCTGTTCGACCCACTATCTGGACATTGAGTTTGTGAAATAAACCGTTTGAAAGAGCACATTTTGCCGACCCCGGTCGAATTCTTTCGGCCGGGGTTGTTCTTTGCGCCCTGAGCCGGTGGGGCAAAACGTCAGATCAGAGCAACAGGGATGGCTCTTTGGCCTGATTCCGCCAGCTTTTGAGAATTTCCGTCAGCACGTAGGTTTCAAGAATGGCGCCGGTCATCGCTTATCTGTGGCTATTCCATAATCAAATTGCGTAATAGCCGGAACAAATTCGAATATCAAGGAAATTTGCTCACTCTTTTCGTACAATATGGTATAAAATCAAAAACCGTTTTTCGAATTTGAATCAGGGTAGTCATAGATGAAAGTGCTTGTAGCGGAAAAATGCGGATTTTGTCCGGGGGTGCGGAATGCGATCAACCTGGCAAAGAAGACGTTAGAGAAGAACAACG
>DSDR01000004.1 GCA_011048645.1 Phycisphaerales bacterium | reverse complement strand
CCTCATTGCCCGCGGGGCCATCGGCAATCCGTGGATCTTCAGCGAACTGCTGGCCCGCCGGCAGGGCCGGCCCACACCGGTCGGGCCGCCTTTGGCTGAGCAGCGGCGCGTGATGCTGGAGCATTTTGAATTGATCCGCCAATCGCGGCCGGGCGCAAGGGCGGTGTCGTTCTTTCGGAAGTTTGTCCCGGGCTATGCCAAGCGCCATCCGGAACGCAAGGCGGTGATGCTGGCCCTTCTGGCCGCCCGCAGCCCGGAAGAGCTTTTTGCCGCTATTCAAGCGCATTACAAGGGATGACCCATTGCCCTGTCGATGGACTCATCCTATTGTCGTCCGTAAAGACAGTCTTCGAGAAAATTTTTAGTTGTCCCTTTGGGCAATTTTTCATAAGATCGCGGTGTTATGCGTACGGATATGAAACACATGTTGGCTCGGCATCTGGAGCTGGATTCGTTCTTTACCGGCGATTTTTCGATTCGCGGCAAACGGTCGGATCCGACTGCTTCAACGATGCCGCTATCTACGGACAGCGAGATAATGAACGATACCGCCGAACATCAGGACACGATTTTCAGCAATGACGCGGATGCACAGCCGCTGGCACACGTTGAGACGCTTGAGGACATCGCCGCGGCGGTGCGGCAGTGCCGATTGTGCGGGCTTGCCCAGACCCGCACCCATGCCGTGCCGGGCCAGGGCCATCCGAAGGCTCGGCTGGTATTTGTCGGCGAGGGGCCGGGCGAGGATGAGGATGCCCAGGGCCTGGCCTTTGTCGGCAGGGCGGGCAAAAAACTGACCGAAATCATCGGGGCGATGGGGCTTAAGCGGGAGGATGTGTTTATCTGCAATGTGGTCAAATGCCGTCCGCCGGGCAATCGCGACCCCCGACCGGATGAGATTATTCAATGTATGCCCTATCTGAAACGCCAGCTTGAACTGATTGGGCCGCAGATGATTGTGGCGCTGGGCGCCCACGCGGCGCGGACGCTGCTGCAAACCGATGAGGTGATCGGCAAGCTGCGGGGCCGATTTTTTGAATACCGTTTTTCACAAGACGTGCCGCCGGCGAAACTTATGCCGACTTATCATCCGTCTTACCTGTTGCGCAATTATACGCTTGAGACGCGACGGCGGGTCTGGGAGGATATGCAGAAAGTGATGCAGGAATTGGGATTGAAATCGGCAAAGCCCTGATGGTTGCTGTTGCTTTGGGGACCCAAAGTCATTCCGGTGTTTTTTAGTCCGATAATTTTGCGGAAAACCCATTTGCTTTTCATTTTTTTATTGACTTTTCCGAAAAAAGCGTTCAAATGCTACCACGTGGAAAAGTCTGTCGCATTCACAGACGGTTAGGTGAATGCGTGCCTTATAACGGCTCACGGAGAGTCGTGAGGAGAGAAAACAATGGATTTTAGAGGAGAAACACGATGAAAAACGTAATGGGTCTTTTGGTCCTGTCGTTGGTCGCCGCGACCGCAAGCGCCGCTGTTCATCCCGGTTACACGTTTCAGTGCTGGCAGTTTGACACCGAACTCATTGAGCCGGATTTTCAAACCAAGTGGAATCCGTTCGGCGATCCGGCCGCCGACATTGTGGATGTATCCGGTCAGGGCGTTGCGTGGAATTCGGGCGGTTATTGGGAAGGGCAGGGTTTCCAGGTCGTCATCGACGTTCCCAATCGTCCGGAAGCGGGTCCCTACAAAGAAGTCAAAATTGTGATGGTTTTTCAGGGTGAACTGGGGGACACGAGCATTGTGGATCCTTCCGGTGCGCCGTTTACACTGACCAGTCGCGACATTGAAGAGCAGGCTTCGTCGGGTTGGTACGTTTTGCGCGATGCCTGGCGGATTGAGCCGAATCCTCTGTCAGAGACGATTACGATCACGTTGTTGGGCGATACGTTCCAAAACGCGGCGATTGACAGCATCTGCATTGAGACGGTTTGTATTCCCGAACCGGCGACGCTGGCGATTCTGGGACTGGGCGCGGTGTTGTTGATTCGCACGCGAAAAAGCGTCTTGCATTAGTAGAAATAGATGTCGTACAATGTTGTATTTGTCCGGCGCGTCGATGGCTGGACAACGGATGAGAGTGTGTACAGGTTAATCACGGCAACCTGCACAGCGGCGGGCATCAGGGGTTGATGGCGTTCGGTGTGCGGGTTGTTTTTTGCGCATTGCAAGGGGGAGACCTTCTATTTAACCTCAGAAGCAGGGCGCTTTGTCGTTCGTTAAAATGAAAGGGGCTAAAACGCTTGACAGAACGAATGAGTTTCATATTAACCTTAGTTGAACGTTTTATTGTTTGTGAACGCTCAAGACAAAGGACAGATGATGGCCGAATATCCAAAAGCAGAATCCCGTTTCTCAGCCGTAAAGACGTTATTTATGCCGTTATTGATGGTGTTGATGTTTGTCGCGGCGTCTTTTGGCGCCGATACGGTTTATCTGTTTACGTCGTTTCGCGGCGACGGCGACGGATTGCATCTGTCCGTGAGTGAGGATGGATATGAATGGACGGAGCTGGACGGGATTTTTCTTGAGCCGCAGGTCGGCAGTCGTCTGATGCGTGATCCGCATATCCTGATCGGTCCCGACGGTCTGTTTCATATGGTCTGGACGACCGGCTGGCGCGACAAAGGGATTGGCTACGCCCATTCGCGCGATCTGGTCAACTGGTCGCAGCAACGTTATCTGCCGCTGATGGAAGAGGTTCCCGGCGCGCGCAACTGCTGGGCGCCCGAATTGTTCTACGATGAAAAGCGCGGCGAGTATATGATCCTCTGGTCATCCGATGTTGAGGGGCGTTTTGCGGAAACGGTCTCCGAGCACCGAATGAACAATCGACCGTATTATGTGGCCACGACGGATTTTGAGACCTTCAGCGAGCCGAAAGTTCTGTTTGATCCCGGCTTTGACAACATTGATGCGACGCTCATTGAGCACAACGGGCGGTTTATTCTGACGATCAAGGAAGGCGATATGCAGCAGCGCGGGATTTGGGGGCCGATTTATCAGGCCACGGCCGACGATCCGCGCGGGCCGTATGCACTACTCGAAGAGCCGGCGCTGACGGCGCGCGCCGAAGGGCCGACCGTCGCCCGCATCGACGATGCGTTTGTGATGTATGTCGATTACTACGGCAGCGGTCGTTACGGCGCGATGAAGACACGGGATTTCAAGACCTGGACGGACATCAGCGATCAGGTTCGGACGGTTCGCGGCCAGCGGCACGGCACGGTGCTGGCGATTCCGCGTCGTGTTGCGGAGGGCTTGAGCGCCCGACAATTTCTTCTGCCTCCGCCGCCGGTGCTGCCGGGGTATCACGCCGATCCGCATATTGCGGTCTTCGGCGACCGGTACTATATTTATCCGACGACCGACGGCACTGAGGGCTGGGCCTCGACGTCGTTTAGCTGTATGTCCTCGACCGATCTGGTGCACTGGCAAAATCACGGCGTGATTCTGCGTCTGGGCGTGGATGTGAAATGGGCCAATCGCAACGCCTGGGCGCCGGCGATTGCAACCAAAAACAGCAAGTACTATTTCTACACCTCCTCGGCTCAAAACATCGGTGTGGCAGTCTCGGATACACCGCACGGCCCGTTTGTCGATCCGCTGGGCGAGCCGCTGGTACCGAAGGGCCGATGGTCCGGTCAGGCGATTGACCCGATGGTCTTTATCGACGATGACGGCTCGGCCTATCTGTATTGGGGCCAGGGCCATTGCTGGGTGGTGAAGCTGAACGACGATATGATTTCGTTTGATCCTGAAGGCGTGCGAAGAATTACGCCTCCCGGTTATAACGAAGGGGCGTTTGTGATTAAGCGAAACGGCATTTATTATTTGATGTGGTCCGAGTTTGATACGCGCGACCCGCGCTACAGTGTCGCTTACGGGATGTCCGATTCACCGATGGGGCCGTTCAGGAAGGCCGCCGAGAACCCTGTTCTCAAGGCCAAAGGGATGGTTCAAGGCGCCGGCCATCACTCCGTGGTTCAGGTTCCCGGCGAGGACAAATGGTTTATCGCATACCATCGGTTTGCCATTCCGGACGGGTCCGGGTACAAGCGGGAAACGTGTATTTCGCCGATGCGGTTCAACCCGGACGGCACGATTCAGCCGGTGGATGTGTTTGAGGCGGCCTCGCTGAAATGACGGCGCCGCCCCTGTATCTGTATGATCAGGCTAATTGACGGTCAAGCTGCGAGGGACTGACCGCGGCTGTTTCTACCGCCTCTGCCTCCAGCGGCGTCGGTCGGCGGGGGGTGTGGTGAACGCGCGCGACGAAATCGTCGATTTCATTGAGGGTTTCAAAACCGACAATGACCGAATCGACGCAACCCAGATTCAGCACATAGTCGAGCGTGTGATTGCGCCGCTGGTCGCTGTCGCGAAATCGCCCTTCGCCGATCATCTTCATCCCGATGACGCCTTTGCCGTTGGCGTGGGCTTTTTGGAGGACGGGGACGACCTTGTCCGGGGTATCATCCATCGATTGGCCGTAGGGATTGATCCGGGCGTGGATGCAATCGACCCAGGGGTGTTCGGCCGCCGCATCCAGCGCCGCCAGAGAATGGCAGGACACGCCGTGCGTGCGAATGAGTCCTTTTTTCTTGAGGTTGTCCAGGATCGCCATTTGTTCCTGCATCCGCTCGGTCCAGTCGGGTGCGGTCATACAATGAATCTGCAGGATGTCGATATGGTCGGTTTTCAGTTCGTCGAGAAAGCGTTGAACCACGACATCGGCGTCGGGGCGTTCCGGCTCCGGCAGGCCGCGGGGCATATACCAGATTTTGGAGACCAGACAATAATCATCGCGCGGCACGCCCCGCAAGGCGTTTGCCAAAAAGGGATGCGAGCCGTACAAGTCGGCGCTGTCGATGAGTCGGATGCCGCGATCCAGGCTGCCGCGGATCAGGGCGGTAAAGTGCTCCTGACCGGCGCGGGTCTGGTTGGACTGACGATTAAAGCCGCGCATTCCCGTGCCGATACCCACACGCGAGGTTTTCACGCCTGTATTGCCCAGCGCGACAATCTCGTCGGGTTCGAAATGAGTCGGTTGTTTTGGCGAGGCATTGGATGAGGGGTCTGAATGGCAACCGAGCAAAGCGGTTCCCAGACCCGCGACGGATCCTTTGATGAATTGACGACGTCCAATGGTCATAATGTGTTCTCCGGATTTTGTGTGTTCGTTGGCCATCAGTATAACGACTTGTCTTTTACGATACAACCGTCAATCCGTTCATCTTTCTTGTTTTCCGCCGCCGGTGTTTTCAGAGGATTCTTGACGCCGATGGGGCGTGGGTGTACCATCATTGCTGTTGAGATCAATGGTTATCGATGTTGTAAAACCATATTTTGAGCTTGGAAAGGACCGTTCAATGACAGCGTCTTTTACAATGATATTGATGCTTGTAGGGATTCAGGCATTTGGGCAAACTGAGGCGAAGAAGGCCATCGTGCCGCCTGTGACGCCGAGCGAGGGCAATGTGTGGAAACTGACCTTTGTGGATGAATTTGAAGGGACGGTCATCGATCCGAATCTGTGGACGGTTCGGCACCACAACCGGACGCCGCGAAAGAACAATTTTTGGCATCGAGAGTGCGCTGTTCTGGATGGGGATGGGCTGCTTCGGGTTATTACCCGCACGAGTACGGAACGCCAGGGCTGGCATGACACCGCCTGTATCGAGACACAGAAGACCTTTACCCAGCGGTTCGGCTATTATGAGATTCGCGCTGAGATGCAGAGCCAGCCGGGATTCTGGTCGGCGTTCTGGGCGATGCCCGCGCCGCCGGGGAACATCAGCTCAACACGGTTCGGGGCGATGGATGGAGCGGAACTGGATATTTTCGAAAAAAATACACTGGATGATGACGTTCAGCACGCCCTGCACTGGGACGGCTACGGCCAGGATCACAAAAGCGCCGGTCACCGTGCGAGCGTGCCCGGCGTGATGGAGGGGTTTCATACCTTCGGTCTGTTATGGACGCCGGATGAATATGTGTTTTATGTGGACGGCAAAGAGACGTGGCGCACCCGCGCCGGCGGGGTGGCTCAGGTGCCGGTGTATTTGAAAATCTCTTCGGAAATCGGTGATTGGGGCGGCGATATTACCCAAGCCGAACTGCCGGATGAATTTCGTGTGGACTATGTTCGGGTCTGGCAGCTTTATACCGAGGATGGACAGGTTGCCTACACGCCCAAACCTTTTGTCGAACCGGAGTCGGCGGATTGATCCGTCGGCGTTGAGAAACACACCGCGTCTTGTTTTTTATTCGGTACCCATCAGCCATTCGGCCGCGAAAAGCGCCAAATCGTGCAAATCCACGACGCAGTCGCCGGACAAATCCGCTATGAGCGGGCATTGTCCATACAATTCGAGGTTGTCCCAATAGATGTCATCCGTCGAGGCCTCGTTGGCCCAATGGTAGGCCCTGATGGCGGTCTGGATCTGCTCGATTCGCTGTCCGCGTTTCCATTCCTGCGTGTCCCAATCAAATGATCGCGGCAGGGCGTACTCGCTGAGTGTCTGCGTTTCATCATTGACGGTCAGAGAAACGTAACGGTCGGCCCGCTGATCAATGACCAGTTTGATATGATGCCATGTTTCCCATTCGAGTGTCTGGCCGACTGTCAGCGGTACGGGGACGTTGTTGTCCAGCCCGTTAAAACAGGCCAAGCCGACATCGACGTTTCGGATATTTTTGGCAGTTCCATTGCCGCTGGAAAGACCAAAGCCCAAAATGACGAAACCCGGATGCGGGCCGCCGACGATTTCCAGTGCGGCCTGATACTCATTTTTCGCTTCCGGATCACTCGTCGCGGCGTAAAAATCGGCTTCGAGGGTAACCACCGGAGATCGGGACAAATCCGGCGGTTCGATTGGTCGCAGAACGTTGGTTTGTGCTCCTTCAGTGTCGTCGGCGTCAATGAACAGTCGCAATGCCTGTCCATCCACGACGATGTCTTGCTGAATTTGGTCGAAGTCGGGTCGTGTTCCGTAATACCATCCGTCCTGTGCCTCGTCGCCTGGATGGTGCTGCGTTGGCCCCGGCGCCAGATCATCGAAGTCGGTCGCAAAAAACGTGATTCGATCCGCACTGAGCGAGCAGCAACACAGGATCAATCCCATCGCAATAGCATAGCATTTCATTTCATCACCTCCAGATACACAATTCACATTTTGTCTTACTTGAATGTCTGTCAAATACGTGTTATGTCGTGTTGTCGATCAATCTTGTCGAATATATTGATGGATATGTCAAAGAACGCAAATATGTGTTGATAATGTGCCTATTTTCTCCTTTTTGTATATTCCACTATACCTATAACACGCCCAATTGTCAAGTTTTTTTGTTTTTTACCGTTTTTTTCTTAAAACCGGTTGGTGATGCGGGGGTATTTATTTATTTGACGTGGTTTCGGGGCGGGGGTATGATGTTTTATGGTATGTAATCAGAGAAAGGGGCCTGTTATGGCTGATCATAAAGCAGTTATAGAATTTGACAGTGATCGTTGCAAGGGATGCGGGTTGTGTGTGATTTTTTGTCCGCATCAGAATATCCGTATGTCGGATATACTGAATCAGCAGGGCCATCCCTATGCGGAATTGATTGATGCGGATCGGTGTACGGGTTGCGGATTATGCTATCGGATGTGTCCGGATACAGCCATCGCGATCCATCGCAGTAAAACGGCGAAACGATGATGGGACAGAAAGTTCTTTTGAAAGGCAATGAGGCGATGGCCGCCGCGGCCGTTGAGGCGGGCTGTCGGTTTTTCGCGGGGTATCCGATCACGCCTCAAAATGAGGTGCCCGAATACTTTTCGTGGCGTCTGCCGCAGGCCGGGGGGGTCTTCGTGCAGGCCGAGAGTGAGGTGGCCGCGATCAATATGATCTTCGGCTCAGCCGCGGCCGGGGCGCGGAGTATGACCAGCTCCTCGTCGCCGGGAATCAGCCTCAAGCAAGAGGGCATCAGCTATATCGCCGCGGCCGAGCTTCCGTGCGTCATCGCCAATGTGCAGCGCGGCGGGCCGGGCTTGGGCAATATCCGCGCTTCCCAGGGGGATTATTTTCAGGCGGTCAAAGGCGGCGGACACGGCGATTATCGGCTGATCGTACTGGCGCCGGCGTATGTGCAGGAATTGTACGACCTGACGATGCATGCGTTTGACTGGGCGGATCTGTATCGCAATCCGGTGATGATTCTGGGCGACGGCATTCTGGGTCAGATTGCCGAGCCGCTGGAGTTAAGACCCTATCGGCCGATTGCCGAACTTCCCGCTAAAGACTTTGCTCTGACCGGTTGTGCGGGGCGCGCTTCGCGCGTGGTTAAGACGCTGATTCTGAACCCGCCTGACGGTTTGGTTACCCACAACGACCACTTGCAGGAAAAATATCGACGGATTGAGCGGGAATTGTCGCTCTGCGAGGAATACGAAACCGAAGACGCCGAGATTCTGATCGCCGCCTATGGGATGAGCGGACGCATTGCCAAAGGCGCGGTGCGCCGTGCTCGGCAAAAGGGCATCCGGGCCGGGCTGATTCGACCGATTACGCTGTGGCCGTTTCCGAAGGCGGCGATGCAGCGTGCGGCCGCCGATGCCCGTCGGATTTTGGTTGTCGAAATGAGTTGCGGACAGTTTGTCGAGGATGTACGACTGGCGACCGAATGCAGCGTGCCGGTGGAGTTTTTCGGTCGGGGCGGCGGCTGGTATCCGCTGGATACGGAGATTCTTGAGATTGTTGAGTCGATGCAGATAAACCGTCCGGCGGCTTGTGCAACGCGAAAGGAATGACCATGGCGACCTTTACACGTCCGACAACGCTGAAAGAACAGATCACGCATTATTGTCCCGGCTGCGGGCACGGTATTGCGCATCGACTGCTGGCCGAGGTGATTGACGAGCTGGGCATTCGTGAACAGACGATCGGCGCCGCGCCGGTCGGCTGTGCGGTGCTGATGTATGATTATGTTGATTGTGATATGATCGAATGCGCGCACGGCCGCGCTCCGGCGGTGGCGACCGGCATCAAGCGGGTGCATCCGGACAAGATTGTGTTTACCTATCAGGGCGACGGGGACCTGGCGGCAATCGGGATGGCCGAGACGATTCACGCGGCCAATCGCGGCGAAAACATCACGGTGATCTTCATCAACAACGCCATTTACGGGATGACCGGCGGTCAGATGGCGCCGACGACGATGCTCGGCCAGCGCACAACGACCACGCCCGACGGTCGCGGCGCTCACGGAGAAGGGGCGCCGATTCGGGTGTGCGAGCTGCTGAGCAGTTTGCAGGGCGTCTGTTATCTGGAGCGCACATCCGTGAGCAGTCCGAAAGATGTAATGGCCGCTCGGCGGGCGATTAAAAAGGCGTTTGAAAATCAGATCGCCGGCAAGGGCTTTTCGCTGGTGGAAGTGCTGTCGATGTGTCCGACCGACTGGAAGCTGTCGCCGGCCAAGGCGCTGGACTATGTCAATAACGAAATGAAAACGGTCTTTCCGCTGGGCGTCTATAAAGATCAATGACAGTTAAGATCCAAAGCACGACATGCGAACCACATTCAACGGTTAAAAACTCAAATGGTCAAACATCCGTCCGAAAAAAGTTTGGTTACGGCAAACGGTTTAATCGAGTGCTGATTCAATGAATGACAACTCCATCAATATAACGATTGCCGGTTCCGGCGGACAGGGGGTGGTGGTCATCGGCAACCTGATCGCGCGGGCGTGTGTGATTGAGGGCAAAAACGTCAGCGGTTGGGTGGCCTACGGTGCGGAGATGCGCGGCGGCACGGCCAACGCCACGGTGGTGGTCAGCGAGGAGGAGATCGCCTGTCCGTTTGTCGAGACGCCGGATATGGCGATCATACTTAATCAGCCGTCGTTGGAACGGTTCGAATCAAGCGTCGCCGAAGGGGGACTGATTTTGCTGAACACGTCAATGATTCAGCGGCCGCTTGAGCGGGACGACCTGGAACAACTGCAACTCGGCGCGACGGAACTGGCGCATCGTCTGGGCAATCTGAAAGTGGCCAATATTGTGGCGCTGGGGGCGTTTATTGAGTACACTCGATTGGTGTCGATGGACAGCATTCGACGGGCGATTGAGGATTTGTTTTCCGCCAAAAAACCCCAGATGGTGGAACTGAACCTGAAGGCGCTCGGTGTGGGGGCGGGCCATTATACAGTCGGCCGGGTGCGGACTTAACTGCGGGATGATCAATTACTGAATGTCGCAACCACCGGAACATCAGGGACTGGCCGGTCAGGTGGTCAGTCGGCTGCATCAGCAGCGGCGTCGGGGGCTGGGCTTGCGGATGACGCCGATGATCGATGTGATTTTTCTGCTGCTGACGTTTTTTGTGCTGACGGTGCAGTTTGAGCCGCCCGAACAGGCGTTGCCGCTGGTCTTCGGGGCCGAAGCGGCGCCGGTCGCTCCGTCGCCGAAGGCTTTGGAACTGGCGGTTGTCCGGCATCCGCAAGGGTGCGCTGTTCAGACGGCCGAGTCGTCCGCGCCGATTGTAATCCGGCAAACAGCGCCGGCTGAGGGGCTTGCCGTGTTGGCTCAACACGTCAGCGCGTCGATTTTGGCTGACGGCGAAAGGCCGATCCGATTGCGCTGCGATGAGGAGGTGCTGTGGGAATTCGTGACGAAAATCTACGATGTGCTGTACGGATTGGGCGCCAGAGACATCACCTTTGTCGTTGATGAGGCGAGACGCTCATCAGACCCGTCAGTTCGGCTTGATTGAATGGTCATTTAGAGGGCGCGGAGCCATTCTTCGGCGAGGATCGCAAAGTCGGCCAAATCCACTTGTCCGTCGCAATTCAAGTCCGCTGCGCCGTCCTCCGTTGTCTGCCAGGTTTCAGCCAGTCGGATAAAGTCCTGTATATCCACAATCCCATCCGGTACGATGTCGGCGGTCAGGGCATCCGCGGCATAAATCGCCCCAATATGAGACGGACTCAACGCGCGGTCATAGAGCCGCACTTCATCCAGAAAACCCTCATAATAGGTATTGACGCCTCCCGGATCAATCCGCGTTCCAATCAGCACATCCTGCTCATCAGCGGCGGTGGCAATCGGTCTGTTGTTGTTTACGACGACCTGTGTTTCGAGCCGGCCGTCAACATACAGTTGAATGTGATCGATGGCGGCGGCGGAATCCGGAATCACCAGCGCGACGTGATGCCATTGTCCGTCATTGATGCTGCGCTGAGTTGTGATGCTGCCGCCCCATATGCCGACGCCGAATTGTCCGTTGACCGTTCCGAACATCCATTTTTGGCCGGGCTGAAGCCGGCCCCATGAGAGGACAAGATTTTCCTGCGTGGTCGTGGTTTTGACCCAGGCCGTGCAGGTCCGGCTTTGTCCGCCGCCGATACCGGTAAAGCCCGGTACCCGCAGGTAGGTATCCACGCCGTCGAGGTACAGGCCGCCGCAGTGTTTGCCGGTCGTCCAGTTTTGGTCATCGGCGTTGATCAGATGGGCATGGCGCTGGTTGCCGGAGGCGTCGGCGGCCAGGACGCCGGTGCGTTCGTTAAACCGCCAGTGAGCCAGGGGGCGGGCAGAGCCTTCTACAATAAATGAACTGATGCGGTCATTCCAGCCGTCGGCGACAAAACAGACTTCATCGGCGGTCTTGACCAGCGAAGGTCCCTGGAAATGGTCATTGTCATAAAAGGTGACGGTATAGCCGGGGGCGATTTTGACCGATGAGGCGTCGTTATTTCGCCCGCCGGCGGCGATCAGATCGGCCAGGGTATAGGCGCCGACGCCAAACGGTGCGGCCCAACCGCGGTAATCGCAGTGCTGGTAAAGTGTTATCGCGGCCGGTACGGATATCTCAACGGCTGCGCGGCTGACGGCGCCGTTGGGATGTGTGTAGCTGACAAAATAACGGCCCGCCCAATCCAACTGAACGTTGTGGCGCGTCACTTCCTGAAGACCGTTGGCGGTTGTCCCATTGGGAGCGGTCCAGGTCCACGTTCCGCCGCTGTCCGGTGCGTCTGTTTGTGCCTTGAGCGAAATCGTATCGCCGATATCGAGGACGGCCCGATTGGCTTGTATCCAGTCGCTGTTGTTGATTGACAGATAGGTTTTTATCGGGGTCGGCACGGAATATCCGACAAACTGCCAGTGCTGGGACGGCTGTTGGAGGTTGGTTTCCGTGAGGATGACCGCTGTATTATTGGCGGCGCCGTTGTTAAGCGGCTGGAGGGATTTGCCGGTCAATCGATTCTGAATGTTGAAATAGCCGTCGCCCACATCAATCAATCGCCATTGTTGGGTATAATGAAAGGCGTCGGTCTGAGCAATGACCGCCGGGCTATTGTTTGCGCTCTGGTTGTTGATCGGCTGAACGGTCTTGTTAGCCGAGCGGCTTCGAAGATGATAATACCCGTTGCCCAGATCCACCCGTGCCCACATTTGTGACGTCCAGGTTGCGTATTCATCGTATAAGATCAGCGGGGTGTTGTCCGCAGTGGCGGACGCTTGCAGCCGCAGGCTGCGTCCAGAGGTTCGGTTTCGGATGAACCCGTATTTCGGCCTATCGCCGCCGACGGTATCGGCCATCTTCCAGAAGGCACGGGCGACTGAGGCATTGTCAATCAGGGCGGACGAAGGGGCGCCGCTTGTATTGTTCCAGCTTTCGGGATATCGACCGGTCGCGGCGTCTTTGCCGTTCTCGTAGAGAAATTTCAGATAGCCTGTCGCGATGTCGAGCCAGTACGGATTGCCGTCAACCTCATACAGGTCCACATAGGCATTGGTCATATCATGTCCGCCCCACTTGCCGGTTTGTCCGAGGGCGAATGTGTTTGTATTGATGAACTGACTTTCCATGGCTGACGCCAGCCGCTGAGCTTCCGTCAGGTAGTCGGTATTGCCGGTAATGCGATAAAGCCGCACCGCCGACTGAATAACGACGGCTGTCAGATAGCCTAACGGACCTTGATTGATTTCATGATAAACCCCCGACGAGGTGCGAAGGAAGGAAGCCGCTTCAAGCCAATGGTATAAACGGGCGCCATCGGTCAGATACGGCTCAAGACCGGTGGCCTGATAAACCATCAAGTTGGCCAGAATCGTCGGCGCCGTCGAGCAAATCGATACTCCGCCCGTATTCGATTCATGCCAGCGAATTCCGCCGGTGTAGGTATCGCCGGGGCCGTTTTCGCCGCTCATGCAGAAGACCAGGATTTCCCGTGCGCGGTTCAGGTATTCGGCGCTGCCGGTCAATTCGTGCAGCTCCATATACACCATCGCGATCCAGGCATTGTCATCGTAATAGCGATCGCCGCAATTGCCCGCACTGGCATTATAGGCCCAATACCCTCCGGCATAGCAGCGGTATCGGTTGTGAAAGGCGTCGGCCATTGCGGACACGGTTTCAAGGTAGGACGGCTCAACTTTTGCCGCGGCGGTCAATGCGCCGAACATCACCCCCTGAGGCCAGGCATAGGCCGAGAACCGCTGCGTCAGCGATTCGGCGTAAAGATTCCGGTTGGTACTTCCGTAGAGACGAAAATCTGTTTCAATTTGGTCCAGAGTCTCCTGTCCCCACTGCCGAAAGGTGTAACCGGTCGCCGCTTCCGCCCGGACGGTAATCATCACACAGAAAACACACAGGAAAACCGACAACCTCTTTTGTACGGACACAATCATATCCCCCGCATTGAACTATTGTATAGTGTCAGGCATAAAAACGCCTTTATTTATAATAAAACGGCGAAAGGGGTGTTCTTTTTAACTAAAAAAATAGGACAACTTCACGAATGTGCAAAAATATCCGCATCCTCACATTATTTTCAGAAACAGCAAGGCCAGCCAAACAAGGAGGTTTTCGGCTCGAATCTCCCTTGCGAACGTGTGCCGGATGTGGTACGATAAAGATGAATGATAGAATCCCGCCCTGTTTTTCGTCAACGGGGCAATACGGATACTTGAACTGGAGATAAAGATGGCTAAATCATCGAATTATAAACGTGAATCGTGCAGTTTTTGTGGTCGGGCCAAAAAGCAGGTGGATGCTTTTGTGGAAGGTCCGGGTGGGGTATTTATCTGTCCGGAATGTGTGGAATTGTGTTATAACATCGTGCGTCAGGAACGGCGTCGGCTGCAGGGCGGCCAGACGCTGTTTTCGGATGTGCCCAAGCCGCGTGAGATTAAAGAGTTTCTTGATCAGTATGTGATTGGTCAGGAGCATGCCAAACGCAGTCTGGCGGTGGCGGTGCACAATCACTACAAGCGGCTGATGCATACGGAAATCGATGATCAGGATGTGGAACTTGAAAAATCCAACGTCCTGCTGATCGGGCCGACCGGTTCGGGCAAGACGCTGCTGGCCAAGACGATGGCGCGGATGTTGCATGTGCCGTTTGCCATCTGCGATGCGACGACGGTGACTGAGGCCGGTTATGTCGGCGAGGATGTGGAAAACTTCCTGCTTCGGCTGCTGCAGAACGCTGATTATGATATTGAGGCGGCTCAACGCGGCATTGTGTATGTTGACGAAATTGACAAGGTGGGCAAGACCAGCCAGAATGTGTCCATCACGCGCGATGTGTCCGGTGAAGGCGTTCAGCAGGCCCTGTTGAAAATGCTTGAGGGAACGATTTCGAACATCCCTCCGCAGGGCGGACGCAAACACCCCGAACAGCAGTATATCCAAATCGACACCACCCAAATTATGTTTATCTGCGGGGGCACCTTTGTCGGACTGGACAATATCGTCAAAAAGCGTCTCGGCAAGCGAATGATCGGCTTTGACAGCGAACAGTCCGGTCGCAGCGCGAAAAAAGAGGATTACAGCGAAATGATTTCGCAGGTGACGCCGGAAGATATTATCGAATTCGGGATGATTCCGGAACTGGTCGGCCGATTGCCGATTATCACCACCTTGTCGGCGCTGGATGAGTCGGCCTTGATTCAGATTTTGACCGAGCCGAAGAACGCGCTGGTTCGCCAGTATCAGCGGCTCTTTGAGATGGAAGAGGCCGAGCTGAAGTTTACCGATGAGGCCCTGTCCCTGCTGGCGCAGCGGGCGATGAAGCGCGACACCGGCGCCCGCGCCCTGCGTGCGGTGATGGAAGAGCTGATGGTCGATATGATGTATCGGCTGCCCGAAGAACCCAAGCCCGGTAAATATGTCATTACTCCCGAAATCATCGAAGGCCAGGCCGATTTGTTTGCTCAACAGCGAAGAGCCAAAAAAGAAGGGGCGTAAGCTCCGCAATCCGTTCAAAGAAACACAAGGGAAAACTGCCTGCGCAAAAATTGAAGGGTGGGCGTACAAAAAATGCAGAGTAGTTTTGGCGGGGTTTCCCTGATGTAGTTTTTTTTGATGGCGTAAGCCGCTGCATTGGAGGCAAAGCGTTGCGCAATGTGGGGAAACGGGGGGATGGCGGGCGAGATGATTTTTCTTTGAGAGATGATTCGCAGATGGCACAAAAATTGTAAAATCTGGTTTATACGGCACGAAGATGTCTGATCTTGTGTCGAATCGGATTCAATAAGCCTGTGTGCGACGGGGAGTGAACAGAACGGAACAGTCGGGAGATGTGCAATATGGAGATTTTGAGAGGACGCCGCGGCGAACGTGTTCAGTCCAGTGAGGCGGTCAGCAAGCAGATTCGGGTTTTGGGGATTGATATCGGCTCGGTCAGCAGTGATGTGATTGTACTGGACGAGCGGGGGCATGTGGCGTTCAGAGACTATCGGCGAACGCGGGGGCGGCCGGTCGAGACGCTGACTGAGCAGCTTTCGCGGTTGTTTGAGCGGCATCCGGCCCGGCAGTTTGAGCGGATGGCGGTGACCGGCTCGTCCGGCAGGCTGGCCGCTGAGATCATCGGCGCGGCGTTTATCAACGAAGTGCGGGCGCAGGCATTGGGGGTTTCCCATCTCTATCCGGAATTTTCACAGGCTACCGTCATTGAAATGGGAGGGCAGGACAGCAAACTGATTTTTCTTGAAAGCCGCAATGATGTGCTTGAATTGAAGGATTTTGCGCTGAATTCGGTGTGTGCGGCCGGGACGGGGTCGTTTTTGGACCAGCAGGCCGAGCGGCTGGGGGTGTCGATTGAGGATGAGTTTGGTCAGCTTGCGCTGCAAAGTACCGCGCCGCCTCAGATGGCCGGGCGGTGCTCGGTGTTTGCCAAAAGCGATATGATTCATTTGCAGCAGGTCGCCACGCCGGTGTGTGATATTGTGGCCGGGCTGTGCCTGGCGCTGGCGCGCAGTTTGAAGAATAACCTGGGCTGCGGCAGAGAGTTTGTCAAGCCGGTGATTTTTACCGGCGGTGTGGCGGCCAATGCGGGGGTCGTGCGAGCCTTTGAGCAGGTGTTGGGGCTGGAGGACGGGGAGTTGATTGTCCCGGCGCTGCATTTTTATACCGGCGCGCTGGGCGCGGCGCTGGCGGCCGAGGAAGGTTCCGGCCGGGCGGTCAAAACAGCGATGAAAAACCTTCAGGATTCTCTGAAAGGAGGCCGGGCGGGACATCAGCGGATTCCGCGTCGGGCGCCGCTGGCGGCGCCGGTTCTGCCGCCGCCGGAAAGCCGTGTCTATGCCGAACGGCTGGAGGCGCATCCGGGCGGCGAGGCGTATTTGGGGGTGGATGTCGGCTCGATCAGTACGAATGTCGCGGTGGTGGACAGCGACAAGCGCGTGCTGGCCAAGGAATACTTGATGACGGCCGGGCGACCGTTGGAGGCGGTGCGGGAAGGGCTGCGCCGCGTGGGCCGACAGGTGGCCGGCAAGGTGCGGATCGCCGGCGCGGCGACCACCGGTTCGGGGCGGTATCTGACGGGCGACTTTATCGGGGCCGATGTGGTGATTAACGAAATTACCGCGCAGGCGGCCGGGGCGGTGGCGGTCTGTCCGGAGGTGGATACGATTTTCGAAATCGGCGGTCAGGACAGCAAATACATCCGGCTGGAAAACGGCGTGGTGGTGGATTTTGAGATGAACCATGCGTGCGCGGCCGGAACGGGATCGTTTTTGGAGGAACAGGCCCAGCGGCTGGGGATTTCGATCAAGGATGAATTTGCGGCGCTGGCGGCCAGAAGCCAAACCCCCGTCCGGCTGGGCGAGCGGTGTACGGTGTTTATTGAGTCGGATTTGCTCGGCTATCAGCAGCGCGGCGCCAAGACCGAAGATCTGGTGGCCGGTCTGGCCTATTCGATTGTGGCCAATTACCTCAATCGGGTGGTCGGTCGGCGCAAGATTGGTCAAACCATTTGCTTTCAGGGCGGCACGGCGTTTAACAGGGCGGTCTGGGCGGCGTTTGAGACGGTCACGGGCAAGCCGATTCGCGTGCCGGATCATCACGAGATGACCGGCGCCATCGGAGCGGCGCTGATCGCCGCCGAGCACGTCCGCAAGATACGCCGCGGCAACGGCGATCGCTATCAGACGCAGTTTCGCGGGTTTGAGAATCTCACGCAGGTCCAGTACACCGTCGAGACGTTTACGTGTGAGCACTGCCCCAATGCCTGCGAAATCAAGAAGGTGCAGATCGAAGGGGCCGAGCCGCTGTATTATGGTTCGCGGTGCGATCGGTATAATGTGCGAAGGGAAAAGGCCGG
>DSDR01000130.1 GCA_011048645.1 Phycisphaerales bacterium | reverse complement strand
GTCGTAGAGAATCTGTTCACAGTTCAACCGAACGTGCGCCAGCTTGAGCGTCTCATGCGTGCGTATGGATTCGGCATAAACGTCGCCGTCGCGCAGGACAAGTTGACGAATGTCCGTTTGGTCGGCCGCATCGCGTCCGAGCGTAACGACCATCGTATCGCAACGGAAGGCGTCGGTTTGTGTATAGGCGGCAAACTGCTGTGTCCGCACCCCGTTGACATTACGATTGAAGATGACGGTTTCGATTTGACGGTCGTCGCCGGCGATAAACTCCGCATCGCCGTCGGCAGTAATTTCAACCGGCCAGGAATCGGTCAGCAATCCGCTGTTGGGGTCGGCCTGCTGATAAAACACAAATCGCACCGGCCCGACGGCCCGACCGGAGCCGGTTTGCATATCATAACGGATGCTGCGCGCTTCAAACCGCGCAGGCAGGTGGGAAGTCTGCGATTCGGCGGTCTCCAGCGCCGCCGCGGTGGTGGTCTCAAATCGCACCGGCTGAACCGCACCGGATTCATCGGCGGCAAACGCGATAAACGCCGAATCCGTTTGCAGATGTCCGCTGTCGGAAAGCAGACGAACATCGCCGGTCAGATCAGCACGGGCAAGCTGACGATGGTCGTCAAAGTGAAACACCGCCGTATCAGCCGCAGCCGAGGAGGGCGACGCGGCGTCTGCGTTTTCAAAGCGTACCGCGCCTTCGAGCCGAGCGGCGGTCAGCGCATTGCCCGATCCAAAGGCCAGAAACGCCGAATCAGCCGCGGTTTTCAATGTGCCGCGGCCTTGTAAATCCGCCGCCATACCGCCGGTTAAATTCACCGCAGTCAGTTCCAGCGCGGACGATTGGGCAGGCGGTTCGGCAAAAATCAGCTCCATCTGACCGGCAAAGGCTATGCGTCCGGCGTCGGTGGAATCGCCCTGTGAGCCGTCCACATACACCACCCCCGGACCGACGATCTGCGCCTGATGGGTCTTGCGATCCCATACCACCGGCCCCTGCGTTTCAATGCGTCCGGCGGTTGATGAACCGCCGCCGAGCAAAATGTCGCTCTCGATCGCGCCTCTGAACAGTTTGAGCACATCGGCGGTGAGGTCATAATGCAGCAGGCCGCAATGGACCAGCGGCAGCGTTCCGGTCGGCGATTGGGGATCAAACTGTTCGATTCGCAGCGGCGCTCCGTTCATCTCAACCGCCATTGCCGCCGCGGCCAATCCATCCGAAACATGGCTCATCGGCTGAATCACAATCCCCCCGTCGCAGGTCACAATCACATCGCGGCTGTCGTCCGAATCGGTCGCGACCGGCGCCGTCGCGACGGGCGCTGCATCGGCGGGCAAGGGCGCCGAGGGCGGCTGGTTCTGTATCGTCGCGACGGAAGAAGTAGAAGATGATTCATCCATACGTTCTGCTGCGGGCGATTCGGCGGCTGTCGCCTCTTGAGGCGCGTCGGGATCCGGCGAACGAAACAGAATGTTTTGAATGTTGACCTGATCGGCGCCGCCCACCACGATCCGGTCGCCGTAGCGAATCACGACATTATTTTCAATCACGCACTGATAGAGGCGCGACTGTTCGACGTCGTCGTCTTCAGGCTTTTCTGATTCAGGCCGCGACGGCTGCGTCTCCTGCACGATGACCGCTCTTGACGGCGATGCCGCCTTTTTCGCAGCAGAGGGCGCGCCGGGCTGCGGGGCCGGGGCCGGCTCGGCCTGTACAAAATTTTTCAGACGAAGCGACTCCAAATCCAGAATGTGCAGATATTCGACCTGCCCGTCCTGGGCATTAATCATCAGCACCAGGCCGCGGCCTGACAGATCGACCTGGCTGGATATCGCCCGGACAGGGCCATCGGTCGAGAACTCCGTTCGTTCGCTGCTGAACATCAAATCATCCATCAGAATCGTCGTCTCGGCCACTCGACTGTCCGGAGCGGGTTTGACCCGAATGACCACGTTACCCTCCAGCCGACCATCCTGAGGCATAACGCTCTGGCCGGTGCGTTCTATTTGAAATAAGCCGTTGTCGGCATCAATGCGATATTCATAAGCGGATTCGTAAAAAATAATATACGGCTTTTCGACCTGCCAGCGGGCGGAGGGACTGGGCGGATTGTTCAGACGCGAAAACCCGAACACCCGCGTCACCTGACGTGTTTCAGGATCGCGGGTAACATAATAGGACTGCTCGGCCCCGTGAATATAGGTTTGTCCGATGCGCCCGGCGGTATCCCCCGTCGCGGGCAGTTCCAGCTCTCGGCCGCTGTGCGTCCGCGGCGGCTCCAGTGTGGTCGAGCCGCTGAATCGGATATAGCCCCAATAGGCCGCCCCCGCCGCTGCCAGCCCCGCAAGAATGAGAATGACTTTTCGCATCGCAGTCCCTTTGTGTTCCGTATTCATATTCTGTAACGCTGCATCAACGGCTCCCACACGCCGGCCTGCCTGAGGATGTATTCGATGGTTTCGCCGACGGCGCCGCTGCCGCCGGGCCGGCATGTGGCCCAGTCAGCAACCTGCTTGAGATCCTCTGCCGCATTGGCAACCGCCACGCCGAAGCCGACTCGCCGTACAATCGGAATATCCATCAAAGCAGCGCCGACATAGGCAACCTGTTCGGGGCGCATATCCAGTTCGCCCATCAGCGACTCAAAGGCCGGCAGTTTTTGCGTACAGCCCTGATGAACATACTTGATCTCGAGCTGCTCGGCGCGCAGCGTCGTCGGTCGGCTGTCGCGCCCGCTGATGATCGCGCTGAGCCGCCCGGAACGATGCCACATTCGAATACGATGGCCGTCATAGACGCAGAATCGTTTGCTCTCGGAGCCGTCCGAATGCACGATAATTCCGCCGTCAGTGAGCACGCCGTCCACATCCATAATCAACAGTTGAATTTGTTTGAAATCTATCGCTTTGCCCATTGATTCTGTTTTTCTTTCTCTGACTTCTGACTTCTGACCTCTGTCTTCTGTTCTCACCTGACAATTTTAATCGCCACGATATCCTGCACATCAATCAGGCCGACCGGACGATTGTCGGCGTCCACAACCGGTAGTTCATCAATGCGGTACTTGTGAAAAATGGCCATCGCCTCAGCCGCCAGCGTATCGGGGCGAACGCGCTTGCAATCCGGCGTCATCACCTGCTGCGTTTTCATTCTCAAGGCATCAGCGCCCGCCGTCGAGACGGCCCGCCGCAGGTCGCCGTCGGTGATAATCCCGGCCAGCCGCCCTTCGGCGTTGACAATCATCACCGCCCCGCGGCGTTTCAGAGCGGCCGTTTTGCTCAGCATCTGCTCAACGGTGTCCGTTTCCAAAGCCTGCGGCAGCGGCTCGTCGGGCTTGAACCACATCGTTTGTCCGACCGTCATCAGTTGCGCCCCCAGCGCACCGGCCGGATGAAACCGTGCATAATCTTCAACGCTGAACCGCCTGGCTTTCATCACGGTCAGCGCCAATGCATCGCCCAGCGCCAGCATACAGGTTGTTGAAACACTCGGCGCTGCGCCTAAGGGGCAGGCCTCGATGAGTTTGCCCATGCACAACGCCACATCGCTGTGGCGCGCCAGCCGCGATTGCGCATCGCCGACGATCGAGACCAGACAAATTTCCCGCTGCTTGAGCGGTTCAACCAGACGCAGGATTTCATCGCTTTCGCCGCTGTGGCTCAGCGCCAGCACCATATCGTTGTTTTGAATCCGCCCCAGGTCGCCGTGCACCGCCTCGGCCGGATGGAGAAAATGACTGGCCGTGCCGGTGGAGGCCAGCGTCGCGCTGATCTTGTTGCCGATAATGCCCGCCTTGCCGATGCCCGTAACGATGACCGAACCGCAACAGGTTAAAAAAAGTTCCGCCGCGCGGACAAACGCCGGATCGCGCACCACCGGAAGCAATCCGCCAACCGCCGCCGCCTCGGTCTTGATCACCTGTTCGGCAAACGCCGAATCAATCCGCTCGGCAACAGTATCGGAATCTGCCGTCTGTTCATAAGGCATCGATTTCATCATGGAACTCCTCAAGCAAACTTCACCGCACTGCCGCGTTCATCGAAACACTGAATTTGCACCGGCTCATTGTTGGCGCCCCACAAATCCGGAATGACGACCACTTGTTTTTCCTGTTCGGCCTCAAGCCGTGCCAGCACCTGGCGTTTGTCATTCTGAAGAAACAGCGCCACTTCTTTGGGAGCGGTAATCTCGATGCGTTTGATTTCTTTGTGGGAGGTCGCCAGGCGCAACTGCCGCAGAATTTCAATGGCCTGCGACTCGAAACTTTTGATCATACCGGAGCCTTTGCAGTGCGGACACATCAGGTACGTACTGGATTGCAGCGAAGGCCGCATCCGCTGCCGCGTCAGTTCAATCAGTCCGAATGCGCTCATCTTCAGCGCACGCGACCGCGCCCGATCGGTGCGAAGGGCCTCGCGAAAGACTTTTTCCACTTCACGTTTGTTTTTGTTGTCGCGCATATCGATGAAATCGCAGATAATTAAGCCGCCCAAATCCCGCAGCTTGAGCTGACGAACGATCTCGCGCGCCGCTTCCAGATTGATCTGCACAGCCGTCCGCTCGGCGTTGTTCTGTTTGCGATATCGTCCACTGTTGACATCAATAGCGACCAGCGCCTCGGTTTGTTCGATCACCAGCGAACCGCCGCTTTTGAGTTGCACATGACTGGACTGAATCTTTTCGATTTCTTTCTCAATATTATAACGATTAAACAGCGGCGCCTTGCCGTCGTAATAGATGACGCGGCGTTTCAGACGCGGCTGGACAATCGACAAGAAATCGCGGATTCTCCTGGTCACCGACTCGCCGTCGCAATAAATCTTGCTGATGGTGTTGTCAAAAATATCGCGCACGGTTCGAATCGCCAGATCGGATTCCTGATAAAGTTCACACGGCGCCTTGTCTTTTTCAATTTTCTTGTTGACCACACTCCACAGGCGGTTCAGATAAGCAATGTCATTTTGCAGCTCGCGTTTGTTGGCCATCTGCGCGGCGGTGCGGACAATCAGTCCCGCCTGCCGCGGCAGATTCAGACTTTCCATCGTTTCGCGCAGTTTTTTGCGTTCGGCCTCATCTTCGATTTTCTGCGAAATACCCACCCCGCTCATCCAGGGCATCAGCACCATATACTTGCCCGGCAGCGACAAATATGTCGTCAGGGTCGGACCTTTGGTGTTGATGCCTTCTTTGATCACCTGAACAACGATGTCCTGGCCTTTTTTAAGACATCGCTGAATGGGAGGGCGCTGGCTGAGGGCCTTGCGGCGTCCGATGTTTTCCACCTCGTCGGACTTGCCGGCGAAATAGCGGGGGTGCAGATCGCTGATATGCAGAAATCCGTTCTTGACAGCGCCGAAATCGATAAACGCCGCCTGAATGGCCGACTCGACATTGATCACCCGTCCCTTGTAAATATTCCCGACGTGACTGACCAGGGCGGTTCGCTCGGTATAAAGCTCTTCCAGCGAGCCATCCTCAACCACAGCCACGCGACATTCTTCATCCGTTACATTAATCAGCATTTCTCGCGTCATGATAGATTTTCTTCTCCTTGCCAATGTTTTGCTTGCGATACCCAGTCCGCAGCCATGCGCCGCACCGGTTCGACAAGATCGGCCGGAGCCAATCCAAGCCAGTGCATCAGTTCATCAATACGAACCGTCCCTTCCGGGCCAATCATGCACTGCACCTCAACGTTTGTTCCGGCGTGGGTCAATTGCCTCAGAAAGGGACCGATATCGATTTCTCGCTGTCTTCTCTTTTCCGTTTGTCGCAACAGGACTATCGGTTCGCGCGCCTGCAACTGCCGCAGACAACGATCAAAACGAGCCTGCCGCAAAGGATCCGGCGGCCGGGTCAGTATAAATTGATATGTCGCCGACACAGGATAAAACGACGCCCTGCCCGGTACAACATCCGTAGAAATCAGTGTACAGCCGTCCGGCAGCAGCGGCGTAATCGCATCACGCGCCGTTCGGGCGCAAAAGCCCGCCGCCGACACCCGCGCGCACAACCGCTCACAATCCGACTGCACACCCACACTGCGCGGCAGCGCCAGCGAAAGGCGCGGATGCGGATTGTACCCCTGTGAAAAGATCAGCGGCACCTGCGCTCGCACCAAAACCCGCCGCCACAACGACAACGTTTCCTGATGCGATAAAAACGCCAATCGACCGTGAATCTTAAAATCTGCAATGAACGTCACATACTCCGTTTGCATCCGCCGGTCTCTAAAAGTTTTCCGGCAAAATTTTCAACGCCGCATCACGCAGCACATTTTTGATTTGCCGACTCGAATCCAGCGCGGCGGCCCGCCGGGCCAACTGGCCGCACTCTTCAATCGAGACGGAACGTATAATCTGTTTGACCTCCGGAATCATCGGCACCGCCAGCGACAATGTCCTGATCCCCATCCCCAGCAGCAACATAATAAATTCCGGATCCGACGCCACTTCGCCGCACACGCTTAGCCCGATACGGGCCTTGTGGGCGTCCTGAATCACGCCGCGAATCAGACGCAGCACCGCCGGTTCGGCCGGCGAAAACAGCGTCGAAACATGTTCATTGGCGCGATCCACCGCCAGCGTATATTGAATCAAATCGTTGGTGCCGATGCTGAAAAAATCCGCTTCCTGCGCCAGCAGCCCGCCCGTCAGCGCCGAACTGGGCGTCTCAATCATAATCCCAATCGAAATATCGGCGTTATACGGCACGGCGTACTCGTCCAGATCCTCCATCACATCACGCAGAATCATCTTGGCCTGCCGCAGTTCCTGCAGGTTGGTGATCAGCGGAAACATCACACGCAGATCGCCGAGCACCGACGCCCGCAGAATCGCCCGAAGCTGCGTCTTGAACATCGGCAAATCCTGCAGACAATAGCGAATCGACCGCAAGCCCAGCGCCGGATTCGTTTCGTTGGGGTGCCAACTTGAATGCGGCATCTTGTCGGCGCCGAGATCCATCGTACGAATCACGACGGGTTTGTCTTTCATGGTGCGGATGGTCTCCGCATACGCATGGTAGTGGTCGTCCTCGGTCGGCTCCGACCCGCCGTACAAATAGAGAAATTCCGTGCGGTACAAGCCGATGCCGTCGCCGCCTTTTTCAAGCACCTGTTCGGCTTCATCGGGAAATTCGATGTTGCCCATCAATTCCACACGAACACCGTCGCGCGTCTGGGCGGGCAATTCGCGCAGCACATTCAATTCGCTGACAAACTGCGTGACGCGCTCGGCATAGCGCGCGTATTGCCGGAGCGTCTCTTCGTCCGGATCAATAATCACCACGCCGCGATTGCCGTCCACGATCACCTGGCATTCCGGCGGAATTTCCGAAGACAGGTCCCCCAGCGCCACCACCGCCGGAATCCCCAGCGAACGAGCCACAATCGCGGTATGGCTGGTCCGTCCCCCCCGCTCGGTGGCAAAGCCCTTGACAAAGGATTTATTGAACCCGGCCGTCTGGGTAGGCGTCAGGTCATGGGCCAGAATCACCGCCTCATCGCGCAGGTGCTCAATATTATCCTCAACGCGCCCCAGCAGGTGCTTGAGCAGGCGCTTTTCAATATCGTAAATATCCGCCGCCCGCTCGCTGATGTAGGGATCGTCAATGCCGGCAAAGTGCGACGCAATCTCGCGCAAAATAGTGGACACCGCATACTCGGCAGTCACCATTTCTTTGTAGATTAAGTCGGTGATGCGCTTGCGAAAGCTCTTGTCCCGCAAAAAACGCATATGCACCGCAAAAATATCGCTGATTTTGCTTTCTTCTATCCGTTTGGCTGACTTGATGTCATCCAGTTCCTGAATCGCCCGGGCAAAGGCCTTGCGCACCCGCTGAATCTCAGAGGCCCGCTGCGAAGCCATAATCGACCGGCGCGGAATACGATAGTCGCGAGAGTCAATGACCATCGCTTTGGCAATCGCAATCCCCGGCGAAACCGCTATGCCCTTTCTTATCTCCATATATGCTTAACCGTCATCCTTTTGGCCGACGCCTGATTGCGACGACACATCCGAAACAATTTGATCGAGCAGTTCCTGCAATGAATCAATCGCTTTACGCGCATCGACGCCTTCGGCGCGTATCGTCAATCGCGTTCCGCAAGTCGCCGCCAGCATCGTCATCTGCATAATGCTTTTGGCGTCCACCGTGGTGTCCTGATTGCTGACCGAAATCTCCGCATCAAAGGTATTCGCCAGGTCCACAAACTGCATGGCAGGTCGCATATGCAGCCCTTCGGGGTTGCGAACCTCAACTTCAATTTCATAACTCGATTCGGACACCTGACGCTCCTTAATACGTGTCGGCACAGATCATTTCGATCCCTGACCTATTCAGATAAATCCCCATCCGAATCCTTGATCGCTTCGATAATATCCTGTGCACTTTGAGACTGACGCAGAAAACGACGAAAATCATCGTTCTGGAGATTTCTGAAGATCGTCTCCATGGCCTGAAGATGTTTGTCCGGGTTCGTGGTCGGACTGAGCAGCAGAAAAATCGTATAAACCGGCTGCTTGTCCAGCGATGAAAAATCGATGCCCGTCGCCGAACAGCCCACCACCGCCACCAGCCGTGCCACGTCTGCATGTTTGACGTGCGGCACCGCCACGCCTTTGCCGATGCCGGTACTGGCTTCATTTTCACGCCGAATGACCGCACGGGTCAGCGCCGTCGGGTCCGCTTTACCCAGTTTCTTCTTTTTATGCAGCGATAAAATCAACTCTTCAATCGCGGCGTTTCGATCGGTAGCCGCCAATTGGGGAACAATCGCATCAAAACAAATGATATCGGACAATCTCATGGTTTCTCCTAAAGCAAACGGTCTCTCGACGACCTGCAATTTTCAGTGTTGCCGACTCAGGCCACGTCTTCTTCCTGAATCTGCGTTTTTTCGGCCAGCCGTTCACGTTCGGCCGGCGCTGGGTGCTTGTTGTCGCGCTGTTTTTCTTTAAGCTTGCGAAGCTGACGCTCCATCTTGTGCATGGCCAGATCGATGCACGCATACAGGTCTTCTCCGCTTTCCCGGGCGACCACATCGTCGCGATGTTCCACACTCGCAATAATTTCGACGCTCTGCATGACGCCTGTGCTTTTTTCCACAATCACTTCGACCTGACTGACTGAATTAAAATAACGCGGCAGTTTGGCCGCTTTTTCCTCAATGTGAGCACGCATGGCGTCCGTAATTTCAATGTGCTTACCCGTGATTGTAACAATCATGATTTCTTCCTGAAAAAAGTTATTGTTTACCTGTCTTTGTCTGTTTTTCCGCTTCAAAAGCCATCTGCTCGGTGGGGGTAATCACCCCCCCGCTGATCACAAAACGCAGCGCCTCTTCAATCGTATAATCCAGCTCGATAGTCTCGCTTTTGGGCGTCATAATGACATATCCCGTAAACGGCGTCGGCGAGGTCGGCACAAACACCGTCAAAAACTCATCCTTGGCCGCCGAAACCACCCGCTTGATTCCGGTACCCGTCACCAAACCGATCGACCAGGTGCCTTTACGCGGATACTCCAGCGCAACCACCTTGCTGAACGTTAAATCTTTTTTGGCCAGCAGAAAATCCGTTACCTGCTTAATGTTCGGATACACACTGCGAATCAGGGGGATATTGGCCAGGCCGTTCTCAAAAAAACGCCAAATCGTCCGACCCACCACACTGGCCAAAAATGCCCCAATAAACACCACACCGATAACGGCGATGAAAAACCCCGTTATTTTCCCCGGCCCATCGACCCAAAACTCAACCAAAAACGCTTTGGAGTAATGGGGAGCCAACCAAAGGATCACGTGAACCACGCCGCGGTTGATGTGAATACTGATTTTGTCCTGAATAAAGATATAACATTGTACAAAAATCCAAATTGTCAGAATCGTCGGCAGTAACGCAGCCAAGCCGCGAAAAAAGTAAGTTCGAAAATTGCGTAACGCTTCCATTGCCTTAAACGACAATCCTTTCGGGCCGTATCCGACCGTTTTTAACCGACGCCCGACTCATCTCAATAGCATTTCGTGCAAACGCCGCCGACACATCTTTCGATTTTGCGTTCGTCATAGCTACTAATCTATTGCATTGCGAGGGTTTCGTCAATACAAAATATTCTCTGCGTCGCGCCTTGGCGGTATCGACGAACACAACCCGACGCCGTGTCGGGCGTCATTTGTCTCACGATGGGTATTTCGTTCCTGCGGCATTGTTAAAATGGATAGGTAACACTGAAGAATTGCGATTTTTTATGATTTATTGAAGGGTTTATCTGCAATAAAAAAACGAAGTAGATACCGGCTAATGTCTTGTTTTTGTAGGTTTTTTCCGTTGCGTCCGTCACTGCCGAAAATGTCAGCACAATTTCCCCCCTGCGAGAACGGACGGTCTAATCCTCCAGCGCAAGGTATGCCGAGAAACCGCGTTAATGTCGCAAAATGAAAGATTAAAAATCAAAATGCAAAACTGCAAATCAAAATTCAAAAAGAGCGATTTGCCAACGGCTAATCCATATCTGTACCGTAAGCCGGCAAAGCCATCAGAACGGCACTCTGTCGGACAGCGTTCGTTTTGATTTTTGCATTGTCATTTTGATGTCTGCTTTTTAATATTTGATATAAATTGTTGCCCGGAAAGGCGTTATATTAATTCAGCACATTCAGCAGGCATAGACCTGCGCTGCAGTACTCATAAACCGCCTTGAACTGAATCGTGCTGCGTCTGTACGTATCAGCCGCCCGGCACGTAAGAACGCTGCATAAATCGAATGTCGTCCCACGTTTCATTCGCCTTGGGAACCGAATTTCGAAGCGGATACAGCGACCCGTCGGGATTTCCTTCCGCATTTTCAATCGTCGACTGGTCTTTCCAGTTATGCATTTCGGCATGACCATCGGCAAATCCGAGCGTGCCGCGATCTTTGTGCCAAATGGCGATGGGATCGTACCATTGAGGAGAACTGTAGTTCATAATCCATG
Source organism: Phycisphaerales bacterium (assembly GCA_011048645.1). Lineage (GTDB taxonomy): Bacteria > Planctomycetota > Phycisphaerae > Sedimentisphaerales > Anaerohalosphaeraceae > T3Sed10-213. The sequence goes on along the minus strand of DSDR01000130.1, from coordinate 6,941 downwards.
ACCCGATCGCCCAGCCGCGACTGTCCATATTTTCAAGAAAGACAACCTTATTGCCCGCTGCTTTGATATTACTCATTTTTTTGGCCAGCCGCGGATCATTGGCCTGCTCTCCGTTCATCAAGCCGGTAATCGAATAGCTGTTCAGCCAGGCGCCATTGGGGCTGATGTGTGAGAACCGTGTTGTACTCCTGTCCCCCGGACATTTATAGACATCCACCGCATTGACATAAGGGAACAGCGCCCCTCGCTCAATTCCAATCCGCTCATATTCAGCCGTAACAACCGTCGCACCGCCGCGAAAATTCCCGGCTTCATCCTGCGGCGGCTCAATCCAGTAGGTCAAATTATCCGAGCGTGTCGCTTTGGTTTGCATCGGCACATGGCCCGGCACAATTTCTTGGTCATTCTCCATCGCATACGTGTGCCACGCAATCGTGATCTGCCGGTTATTGGACAGACATACCGCACCAGTGGCTTGTTGTTTGACCCGTTTGAGAGCGGGAACAATAATCGACAGCAACAGTGCGATAATTGCAACGACCACGAGTAACTCAATCAGTGTGAATGCGTTTTTTTGCCTGGTTTTCATTTGTGTCTCCTCTTTTTCCGGATTGCAGCAGAGGTCAGATTTCCTGAAATTTGTTAAATTATCCCACACGACACCGCCTGTGTCCATAGGAAAGACGTATCAATTATAGGACAATTGTAACTTTTTATCAAACAAAATAGGGGGATTATAATCATTTTTTTGAAAAACTATTAAAGTTATACCCTATTCGATTTATAATAAATAGACACGCGTTATCCGCCTTCCAAAATAAATCCTTCCAGAACAACATTATCAAAGCGATTGTTTCCGGAAACTTCGGATGCATTGGAGCCGATAAAGACAATGCGTATCTCAAAATCCGGGTTATTGTCGGTCCCCGGCGTATTGGATAAATCGAAGGTATAATGCTGATAGATCTCGGTGATCGCCAATTCATCGCCAAGCGGCCGCCAACTATCCATCGGGCCGGTTCGATATTCGACGCGCTGGAACTCAGCGCCGTTTGAAGTGCGTCTGGCCGCATAGCTGAACTGCACCCGTTCGTATCCCGTGGTCGGCACTGAAAATACAAGCTGTCGGGTATGGGAGGGATTACGCACCCGCAGGCCGTTGCCCGCATCCAGCCCCATTTGCACATTGATCGTCGAACCGTCGGTTGTATCCATATAACCATCGCCATAGCCGGGATACGTGATCAGCGCCCCGTCCGCAAGCGAATAATCCGCCGGCACGGACGAGACTTGGCCGTCTGTGTCATTAAAATGCCAGTAATGCACGATACGGGCCATCGGCTCATCGGGCGTCTGTCCGGGCGACGGCGCGACGGCCTGCCAATTGGCCGCATCGTTGCCGTAGCGTCTGTCATCGCACCGACCCAGCGCCATCCCCCCGCCGTTGGCCTGAAAAGGCCACGGATCCTGTCCGACGGGATTCAGGCCGTTGCTGTAAGCGACCCGGTCAATGAGCATATAACTACGTTGCCCGTCGTCGTCCTGTCCGGGCCTGAGCAGATCGATTGACTCGCCGGCGTTGTTTAGCCGTCCGTCATATGGGCCAAAAATGATGTTCGTCGGCACGTCGGGGTAACGACTTCGAAAGGCCTCGATATTCCGCACAACCACAATCACCCCGCCGGGCGGGATGACGCTGCCGCTCGGAAATTCAAACTCCACCGCATCGCTTAATTTCCAACCGAAAGAAGTCTCCTGTTCGGCGTCGTATTCATACAGTGCAACCGGATAACCGGCGATATTGCGCAATTGGACATATTCATACTCTTCTTTATCATATGCGCCGCCGGACGGCGGATGATACATCACTTCCCGAATCACGACAGGCCCGACAGCCGGCTCGGCATTTGGGCCGCCCGGCGTTGTCTCGCTTAATGCCGTAAAGTCCCGTTTCTCGCCGCCCTGATGGGTATATACGCCGAACGACAAACCCGGTTGCGAAGCGCCGAAGGATTGTTCAGCATAATAATGACCGGTGATTTGACCGTCCTGACCGGAAAACAGATACGCCGTTTCGCCGAATCGGCTCAGTCCAAACGCTTTGAGCGTTCCTTCCGCATCCGGATTGCCGAACGTACGGTCTTCCTCAAAGACCAGATACCCGCCGGCCGGCAGCACCACCGTCGGCGGAATCTGATAGTAACGCCGCCGGTCGTCGTCGCTATTGCGGTCGCTCAGGAACCAGCCGCCTAACGGAATCGGTTCATCGGTAGTATTGAATAATTCGACCCAATCAGGCCGTCCGGGATCGTAAGCCAGAATCTCGTTGATGACGATGCTGCCCGGCGCAATACCCCACCCCGGATCGTCCAGCCCCGGCGAACCTTCGCGAGAGGAACTTGCGCGCCAGCCGAGTTTGTCGTTCCAGCTTGTCAGCGGCGAGCCGGTCGGATCGTGCTTGGTCAGCGAAAACCCCTGGCCGTCGGTCAGCGGATACCAATCGTTATCGTACTTAAACTGGTGAATCACATTGCCCTCGGCGTCCTGAAGGATCAGCTCCTCGCCGCTGTTGGACAATTGCCCATCGTAACCGCCGAGCACCGCAACGCCCTGCGGAAGCGTAAAGCGAGATGCGAACGCCTGCGGGTCTTTGGCCAAAATCACATAGCCGCCCGGCAACAGCGATACACCGTCCGGGAATGTATAGTAAATTCCCTCGGTAAACGCCGCCCCGTCCAGCAGCAGCGGCTCATCGCCTGTGTTGAGCAATTCCACGTACTCATAATCCTGTGTTCCATAGTCCGTCGCTTCAACCACCGGCGACGGATTATACATCAGCTCCGTAATCCGCAGATACCTCTGGGCATTGCTCGGATTGCCGTCAAATGCCTTGACAGCGACCGCCCGATGCTGCGCATCATACAGCCTCAGCGTACCGCCCCACCGCGACAATCGCCCCGCATAATTGCCCTGCACAAACCGATATTCTCCGCCGCGCGGCGATTGGGCGCGTTGGCGAAACGCGATGGCGTTGGGCGTCAGATACAGGACCTCGCCCGCCGGGATCACCGTCCCGCCGGCAAACGTGTGCGACATCCCGCCGCCGTGCAGCATCCAGCCGCTGATGTCGGCGGCAAAGGCATTGGGATTGACGATCTCAATATAATCTTCATCGCGACTGCCGCCGCCCAGGTTTGTTTCGACGGCTCCGATTTCTATGGTCAACGGCTCCGGCTGAGCGTCGGGAATGCCCGCCGGGTCGTCCGGCCACGACGACCCTTCGGCATGATTAACGTATAAATGGGTTCGTCGTACCGGCAAATACTGCGTTTTGATCGCTTCAACCGCCTGCCAATACGCCGGCGTGTCAATCGCTTCGGCCACCCATTCGGCCAGTTCATCGACGCGGCGTTCGTAACGCAATTGCGATGACGGCGTATCCGGCGGCTGAAGGAGCGTATCCATCAGGGTACGCAGACGCCGCAGATACATCTGCCGCGCCTTCGGGTCGGCGAAAACCGCATCAAACAGACGATTCCATTGATAATCAATCTTTTGATGACGCTGACTGCCATAAAACGGATGGCTCGGCGACCGAGCGGGATCAAACGGCCAATCCTGATCGGCGATAATCCCTTCAATCCCGTGATTGAGTCCAAACGTCAGATCCTTATCCCACGGAATAAACATCCATTCGCCGGTGTGGTTGGTGTCGCGATAGAAATAGTAGTTTTTGTGGGTGTGGTCGTTTTCGTGAATGAGCACCGAAGCCGCCAGATAACTGATGACCGCCGGCAGATTGACGTGATCAAACAGAAAAACGCCGCGGTCGGGATGATCCGGTGCAATACCGGCTGCAAAGGCTTTCAAGTCGCTGTTATCTTCATCCAGACGTGTGAGCTTCCGTTCGATCTGCTCGCCGGAAAGGCCGGGGTTTAAGTCCGTGTACATCTTGTAATACGCCCCGTTATCGTCCAGACCCGCCCGCCGCAGAAAATGCCGGTCAGGCTGTTCGACCAACAGCCGCACCATCGGCTCGCTGTTATTGCGAATCACACGCAGCGGAAAGGCAATGCTGCTCGGCACGCCCGCTTCGGCATACGTCTCAAACGACAGCGGCGGACGAATAAACGTCATATCCGCCCCTTGGCCGTTCAGGTTGATTTCATCGACGCGGTCAAACCGCGGATGAAATCGGAATTTTTCACCGTCGTTAAAAACGATCTTTCGGCTGCCGGTGCTTGCGGCATAAAAACCGCCGCGCAAACGAATGAACACATTGTCATAAAACTCATCCATAAAAAAGACCGAACAGCGGGTCCCGCTTTCGGTGGCTTCGGCGGCGGTATCCTGTACAAAATAATACAGCGTCTGCAGCGGCGACTGAACAGACGGATCACGAACGACCGTCCCGAAATAGCGGGGCGAATTTTCGGCAAGCATAAAAGCCGGCTTTCGCGTCTCGATCCCCTGTGTATCCCGGGCGTGCACAAACCAGCGCACCATCTGCCCGGCCTGATAAGCCGAGGCGGCAATCACGGCGGTATATATCCCGTCATCGGCAATCACGTCAGCCCCTTGTCCGTCATCGCTCATCGGCACGGTAATCTCCTGACCGAATCCGATGCGATAGGTCATCTCAACCCGGTCAATTGGCCTGCCGGCAGATTCAACAACAGCGGTAATGACCAAATCCTCGCTCTCCGACGGCGGCGCGGGATTGCGTGTGACATCGCGAATCATCGGCCCAAGGGTCATTTGTCCGCTCGAATTTCGTGTACCGGGAGTCGGATCATGAAAATAGGCCTCCATTGAAGAGGTAACCGCAGCCGCTTGTGCGCGCCGGGCCGTCAACCGCGGCAGGATCAGCAAATCTGAGCTGTACGCCCCGCGATTCAGGCCGTGTATCGACAGCACATTCGTCCCCTTTCGCAGCGACTCGACCGCCTCCGGCGATACCGCAAAGGAATAGTACCGGTCGGCCTCCTGCGAACGCATCGCCTGGCTGTTCCACGTAACCACCGGCGGCGCATTGGCAGAAGCCGCCAACACGCCGTTCAGATAGGCAACGAATCCGTCATCGTACATCATCCACAGCGTCAGTTCTTCAAGATCGCTCGGATCATCCACCTCAAACGGCGCGCGAATATAGACCGAGGTGTTCACGCCGTACATAGCGCCGACATCCAGCCCGATCCAGGGTTCGTATCCGGTTTGCCGTTCATACCCCACGCCCGTTGTGCCCGTCAGCCAGCCGACCGGCTCAAAATCAACCGCCGTCCAGGTCAATCCCAGACTGTCATCTGCGGGGATTTTGGCATACGCCGCGGCCAGCGCCGAAAGCAGGTCCACTGTTATCGAAGCGCGTCCTTCCGGAGCGGCCAGACCATACGAAACCGCGCCGTATTGCGTCGGATATTCATACGCATGAACGACGGTTTGACCGTCCGGCGCAACCAGCGCCAGGTAATCCGGGTCGCTGGTGAGGCTGAAATTGGTATGATACGGCTCGCCGGGCGTTCGGCGATTCTTGCCGGAGGCAAACAGGACCGCAAAACCCTGCGGCTCCAGCACCAGCGGCGGAATCCGCCAGCGCGTCAGATTGTCCGGCTTGTCGGTTAAATACCATCCGTCCAAATCGACCGCCTGGCCGGTCGGGTTGCACAATTCGATCCAGTCTGACGAATCGCCGTCTTCGTCCACGATCTCGTTATCGGCAAGCGGAGGCTTGGCCCGATTCACCGCCAGAAATTCACTGATGACCGCAGACGGCCCGGCACGGCGCCAGTGTTCGGCCAGCAGCGCAAAATCCGTCAGATTAACGCCGTCTTGCCGTCCGTCCGCATTCGGCAAATAACCCGGCGGCCAATCCACCTGAAGCCAGGATCCAGCCAGCAGCGTCAAATCTTCAATATCGACGCGGCAATCCTGATTCAGATCTCCCGTCGGGCACAGCGATTCGGATACATAGACCCGCAGGGTATCGCTGACGGAATGATGCGCCGTCGAAGCGGTCAGCGACAGCACATAAACACCCGTTACCGCAGGAAAAAGAACGCGGGGATCGGCCGCAAAACGACTCGGCGAAAAGACCACGTCCTCCTCGGACACACCATCAGGAGCCGACTGAAGCGTCCACTGAAGCGCTAAGGTTTCCTCTTGCCCGAAAACCGTCGCCTGGCCGGCCAACTGCACCTGATTAAAAGGCAGCACGATCACCTGATCTGCGCCGGCGTTGACCTCCGGCGGCCATCCCCCTTCGGGCATTCCGAGCAATTCCACCTCGGCAATTTGCATGCTGTTGGCCGCGGCGGGGTTTCTTACCGCTGTAAACAGCAATTGATAATGCAGATATGGCGTCGTATTCGAAAAGAAAATGGGCGTCGCATTGGGGGTATAACGCGGCCAGGGCGTGGTTTGATTAAAATCGGTAATCTGGCCGGAGGCGATCAGCACGTAAGGCCCGTTGATGCCGTCGTTGGAACCGTACAGTTCGAAAGCGACCGGATCGCGGTCCGGGGCGTCGTTGGCCGTCGTGAAGCTCAGCCCGACCACCGGTATTTGCGAGGCACTCGGCGTGACGCGAAATCCGGCCGGCTGGTGATTGCCGTCAAAATGCAGGTATTTGGTGTTGACGTCGTCATCAATGGCATCGGGCGGGCTTTCGTTTGACGGCCAGTTGCCGTTGTTCGGAACGCCGACAATCGGATCGCCCGGCCGGGTTATATCCGCCGATGACGCCGTTGCAAAACCCGTCAGCAAAAGGACAGAAACACACACGATCGAGGCCACCGCAGTTCGGCCGAAACTCGAATGTTCGCTGTTTTGCAGCATCCCCCATCACCTTTCTCAATCGCATTGCCAATTGCCGTGCAGAAAAAACGGACTGCGCCGCGATCCCGACACAGTCCGTTCCTTTCTCACGTTATCACCAACATCAT
>DSDR01000235.1 GCA_011048645.1 Phycisphaerales bacterium | reverse complement strand
CGCGAAAAGATAATGCTGTTTGATCCGATGGAACAGCCGCTGATCTTTATCGGGATTGCCCTGGCGCTGGGGTATATCCAGGTGCTGTTCGGGCTGGGAATCGGGTTTGTCAATTATCTGCTGCAAAAGAATTACGCCGCGGCGATCTTCGAAAAGCTGACGTGGCTGATTTTGCTTAATTGCCTGCTGCTGTTTGCCCTGGCGAAAAACGGTGTACTGCCGGCGGTACTCGGCACGCTTGCCGGCTATACGGCGCTGGTGATGGCGGTGCTGATTTTCTGGTTTACCGAGCGAAACAGCGGTCTGGCCGGTCGGATCGGCGGCGGCACGTTTGCGGTGTTCAGCACGGTGTTTTATCTGGGCGATATGCTCAGTTATGTGCGGATTATGGCGCTGGGGATGGTCACGGCCGGGCTGGGGATGGCGGTCAACATTCTGACTCAATTGGTGATGGATGTGCCGTATATCGGATTTCTGCTGGGGCTGGTGATGTTTGTAGGCGGCCACACGGTCAATATTGCCCTGTCGCTGCTCAGCGCGTTTGTGCATAGTCTGCGGCTTCAGTTTGTGGAGTTTTTTCCGAAATTCTTTGTCGGCGGCGGTCGGGAGTTCAAGCCGCTGCGCAATGATTATGAACACGTAAGCATCGTACACAACGAGAACCCTAATAGACAGTAATTTTTCGAAGGAAAGGTAACAGCAATGGAATACGGATTGGCACTTGCGTTTGCCGGCGCGGCGTTTGCGACGTTTTTGTCGGGTATCGGTTCTTCCATCGGGTTGGGTATCGGCGCTCGCAGCGCGACGGGTATCCTCAGCGAGAAACCGGACCAGTACGGTTTGATGACGCTGCTGGTGGTGCTGCCCAGTACGCAGGGGATTTACGGACTGGTGATCTCGCTGTTTGTGATGATCAAGATCAACCTCTTCGGCGGCGACGGGCTTGCGGATTTGACACTGGCTCAGGGGATTATGATTTTCGGCGCGTCGCTTCCGGTGGGCATTGCGGGCTTGTTCAGCGGGATTCATCAGGGCAAGACCTGTGCCGGCGGCATCCAGATGGCGGCCAAACGGCCGGAGATGGGCGTCAAGGCGGGCGTGGTCTATGCGGCGCTGGTGGAATTTTACGCGATTTTGGGCTTTTTGGTGTCGTTCCTGCTGATTTTCATCGGCATCGACTGAGTACCGAGCGCGGACCGCAAAACCGGCACGAAGACATTTAGCAAACGGGATAGCTATGAATGCCGAACAGGTAATCAATAAGATTCTGGCGGAAGCCAGACAGCAGGCCGAGGCGATTGTTCAGGAAGCGTCCGAGAAGCGCGATCAAAAGATGCGGCAGCTTGAGGATGAGCTTTCGGCGTATCGCGAGGAGACTGAACGGCTGGCCGTCGAGGCCGCCGAGGATCGGCGCTCGCGGATGCTGGCGACGGCGCGGATGGAAAACGCCCGGGCGATGCTCAAGGCCAAGACGGAACTGCTCGACGAGGTGTTTGCCGGGGCCGAGGATCGCATCGCCAGGATGCCCGATGAGCCGTACAAGGCCCTGGTCACGAAACTCATGTCCCAAGCCGTTGAGACCGGCGATGAAGAAGTGATTGTCGGCAAAGACGAAAAGCGGATTACCGGGGATTTAATCAAACAAGTCAACCGGCAGTTGGGGACGGGGTTTAAGGGCAATCTGCGGCTCAGCGACCAGCGCGCCGACATCAAAGGCGGCTTTATTCTGAAGCGCGGCCGGGTGCAGGTCAACGCGGCCGTGGAAGTGCTTGTCGGACGGCTTCGCGAGGCCATGGAAATGGAACTGGCGGCCAGGCTTTTCGGATGATCCATTGCGAAACAACAACCAGCGAAACGGTAAGCCATGACAGCAGCAGTGAATGACCAGAAATTAACGGGATTGGACTTTTTCCGGTATCCGCCTGTGGGGGGCGAGAACTGGGCGTATGCCTACGCCTGTGCGCAGGTGCGTGTGCTGGCGACGCAGATGCTGCCGCGCGGCGTATTCGTGGATATGGCCAACGCCGAATCGTTTGCCGCGGCGGCGGAATTGCTGTCGGGAACCGAGTATGCGATTGACGGACGGGCCGACTCGGCGGCGATTGAGACGATGCTGCTGGAGCGGCGGTCGGCGGTGCGTTCGCTGTTTGCCGATCTGATGCCGAACAAGGCGACCGTGATGCTGATTCGTTCACGCGAGGATTTTGCCAATATGCGGCTGGCGGTGCGGCGTGTGGTGACCGAACGTCCGCTGGGGCTGGATTACAGCAATGAAGGGTGCGTGCCGGCGGAGGAATTTGAAGAGATTTTCGAGCAGGAAGATTATGCACGGCTGCCGGATTACCTTCAGGAAGCTGTTGAGGCGGCGGTGCTGGGATATTATGAAGATAAAGACATTCGTCAGATCGACTATGCGATTGATCGCGTCGAGGCCGAGTGGTGGGTGCGCTGGGCCGGCCCGCAGGACTGTCCGTTTGGTTTGTCGCTGGCGCGGCTCCAGATTGATCTGCATAATCTGCGGACCATGCTTCGCCTGAAGGCCGCCGAGCGGGAGGAACGAGATTTGTTTTTGCCGCACGGTTTTGTGGATCGGGGTAAATTTGTTCAGGGGCTGGATACGGCTTATGAGGCGATCCCGGCGGTGTTTTACGCGACGCCGTATGCGGAGCTGCTGGATGAGTCGATTGGCTATCTTCGCAATGAGGGATCGTTTTTGCGGCTGGAGCAGAAGTGTGAAGATTATCTGATGGGCTTTTTGAAAACAACCGGTCAGATTACGGCCGGGCCGCAGCCGGTGATTGCATATCTGCTGATCAAAGAAGCGGAAATCCGAACGGTGCGGATGATGCTGGTCGGCAAGAAGAACAGCCTGAGCAGCAAGCTGATGCTGGATCGGCTGGGGCACTGGATGTGATCGATAATGAAAAAGTAAAAATGTAAAATTCAAAATTGAGGAAGTCCGGCCCGAAGGGCTGTCCGCTATTTTGATTTTTTATTTTTGAGGTTTTTTTGAGGACGTTGATATGGAAGGCAAAGTGGCGGTATTGGGCAGCGGCGATTTTGTGATACCGTTTGCGGCGCTGGGGTTGGATACCTTTGCGACGGAACCGCAGACAGACAAGGTCGTCGAGGCGGCCGGGACGATTCTCAAAGAGCGGTATGCGCTGGTGGTGGTCTCGGAGAATGTGGCCCGTGCGGCGCAGTCGGTGTTTGAGGAGGTGCAGCGCCATCCCACGCCGTGTGTGGTGGTGGTGCCGTTTACGGAAGCGCCGTCGGGGATTGCCACCGAGTCGCTGGGTCGGATGCTGAAGATGGCTACGGGGATTAATATTTTGAAAGGGTGACGAGGGGAGAGTTCAGAATTTAGAATTTAGAATTGAGAATTCAAAGTTCAAATTTTGGATTTTAGAGTTCAGATTTGAGATGTCAGATGTGCGCGAGATGTTCATAACGATGGGATTAGACATAAAGGTTTGACGATGGCGGAAACAAAAACAGGCAAAATCATCAAGGTTGCCGGCCCGGTGGTCGTTGCCGAAGGGATGGTCGGCGCCCGAATGTACGACGTGGTGCGTGTGGGCGCAGAGAATCTGATTGGCGAGATCGTGGAGCTGCACGGCGACCGCGCCAGTATCCAGGTGTACGAGGACACATCGGGTATCGGGCCGGGTGAAGAAGTCCGCAATACCGGCGCGCCGCTGAGCGTGGAGCTGGGGCCGGGGCTGATCTCCAGTATTTATGACGGCATTCAGCGTCCGCTGGAGACTCTGGTCGAGCAGCAGGGCAGTTTCATTCAGCGCGGCAGTGATATTCCGGGTCTGAAGCGTGAAACCCGGTGGGCCTTTGAGCCGACGATGGACAACGGCGCGGAGGTCAAGGCCGGCGACGTGATCGGTCAGGTGCAGGAATCGTCGCTGGTGCTGCATAAGATTATGATACCGGCCGGGGTATCGGGCAAGCTTGACGGTCTGCGCGAAGGCGAGTTTACCATTGATGAGGTCATCGGGACGGTGGTCGGGGCGGACGGCCAAAAGACCGAGTTGAAGATGCTTCAGAAATGGCCCGTCCGTCGGCCGCGATTGAATCAGCAGCGGCTCAATCCCAACAGCGTGCTGATTACCGGCCAGCGGGTCGTTGATGCGTTTTTTCCGATTGCCCGAGGCGGCACGGCGTGTGTCCCGGGGCCGTTCGGTACCGGCAAGACGGTCGTGCAGCACCAGTTGGCCAAGTGGATTGATGCGGATGTGGTGGTTTATATTGGTTGCGGTGAACGCGGCAATGAGATGACCGACGTGCTGATGGAGTTTCCGGAATTGAAAGATCCGCACAGCGGCGAGCCGTTGATGCGGCGTGTCGTGCTGATCGCCAATACCTCGGATATGCCGGTGGCCGCGCGGGAGGCGTCTGTCTATACCGGCATCACGATTGCCGAGTACTATCGCGATATGGGCTATTCGGTCGCGCTGATGGCCGACAGCACCAGCCGATGGGCCGAGGCGATGCGCGAGATTTCAACGCGACTGGAAGAGATGCCCGCCGAAGAAGGCTATCCGGCCTATCTGGGCGCTCGGATCGCGTCGTTTTATGAGCGTGCCGGGCGCGTGGTGTGTACCGGCTCGCCGAAGCGTGAAGGGGCGCTGTCGATCATCGGGGCGGTCAGCCCGCCCGGCGGCGACTTGTCCGATTCGGTGGTGCAGGCGACGCTGCATGTGGTCAAGGTGTTCTGGTCGCTGCAGTCGCGACTGGCTCAGCAGCGGCACTTTCCGGCGATTGACTGGCTGACGAGCTATTCGTTCTATAAGCAGTACCTGCCGGACACCTTTGAAGACAAGGCCAAAGGCAGGGAATTTGCCCGGATGGTTCAGGAGGCGATGGGCATTCTGGAACAGGAATCGCAACTGGCCGAGATCGTGCGTCTGGTCGGCGCCGAGGCCATCAGCGCCAAAGACCGGATGACGCTCGAGACGGCCCGCAGCATCCGCGAGGACTTTTTGCATCAGAACGCATTCCATGAGGTGGATACCTTCAGTCCGGTGGATAAACAATACGAGATGCTTCGGCTGATTCTGCATTTCCACCAGCAGGGACTGGCAGCCATTGAGAACGGCATTGAAACGTCCGATCTGTTTAAGCTGTCGGTGCGCGAGGAGATCGCCCGCGCCAAGTATCTGCCGAATGACGACGTAGGAAAAATAACGGCGATTCAAGATAAGGTTAACGAGCAGATCAAGGGATTAAGTCCGGTCGCGGCCTGACAAAAATCAAAGATTAAAAATCAGAAAGCAAAAAGGCAATGCAGGGATTTAAATTTTGCTTTTTGATATGCCATTATTTGAACAGGAGTATGCAATGCTGAAAGAATATAAGACGGTGTCGGAGATTGCCGGTCCGCTGATGCTGGTTGAAGGCGTCCAGAACGCCAAATACGGGCATATCGTGGATATCGAGCTTGGCGACGGCTCGATACGGCACGGACAGATTCTTCAGGTGGAAAACGACAAGGTGCTGGTGCAGGTTTTTGAGGGCACCGAGAGCATCAATGTCCGCGATACGACCGTGCGGTTTCTGGGCAAGCCGATGGAGCTGGCGGTATCGAAAGACATTCTGGGTCGCGTCTTCAGCGGCACGGGCATACCCAAAGACGACGGGCCGCGGATCATCCCGACCCAAAAGCTGAACATCAACGGCAACCCCATCAATCCGTTTGCCCGCGACTATCCGAACGAGTTTATTCAGACGGGCATCAGCACGATTGACGGCTTGAATCCACTGGTCCGCGGGCAGAAGCTGCCGATTTTTTCCGGTTCCGGTCTGCCGCATGATGATATTACCGCCCAGCTTGCGCGTCAGGCGACGGTGCGCGGCAAGGGCGAGGCGTTCGCGGTGGTGTTTGCGGCGATGGGCATTACGTTTGAGGCGGCGCAATTCTTCATCAACGACCTGACGCAGACCGGCGCGATCGAGCGTGCGGCGCTGTTTATCAATCTGGCCAACGACCCGGCCATTGAGCGGATTGCTACGCCGCGGGTGGCGCTGACGGCGGCGGAATATCTGGCGTTTGCGGAAGATATGCACGTGCTGGTGATTCTCAATGATATGACCAATTATTGCGAGGCGCTGCGCGAGATCAGCGCCGCTCGCAAAGAAGTGCCGGGTCGTCGCGGCTATCCCGGGTATCTTTATACCGACCTGGCGACGATTTATGAGCGGGCCGGACGGGTCAAGGGCAAGACCGGTTCGATTACGCTGGTGCCGGTGCTGACGATGCCGGAAGACGACAAGACCCACCCGGTGCCGGATTTGACCGGTTACATTACCGAAGGGCAGATTATTATGAGCCGGCCGCTGTACCGCAAGGGCGTGCTGCCGCCGGTGGATGTGCTGCCGAGCCTGTCGCGTCTGAAGGACAAGGGCATCGGCGAGGGCAAGACCCGCGATGACCACGCGGCGCTGTACAACCAGTTGTACGCCGCCTATGCCCGCGGTAAAGAGGCGCAGGAGCTGGCGACGATTCTCGGCGAGGCGGCCCTTTCCGAAGACGACCAGAAGTATATGCGGTTTGCCAATGAATTCGAAGGCCGCTATATCTCGCAGGGATATTATGAGAATCGCACCGTCGAGCAGACGCTGGATCTGGGGTGGGAACTGCTGAGTATGTTTGAGAACGCGGAACTGAAGCGTATTGATCAGGCGCTGATTGACAAGTATATGCCGAAATTCAGAAAATAATCATTTTAGCCGCGAATGAACGTAGCGCAGCCAAGCCTGTGTTGCGTTAATTTGGTGATTCGTAGCTAAAGAGAAAGTTATTGATATGCTTCAAAACGTCAATGCGACACGAATGGAATTGCTTCAATTGCGGCGGCGAGTGGAGTTGGCCGCTCGCGGACATCGTTTGCTCAGTGAAAAGCGCGATGAGATCAGCCGTCAATTGGTGCAGATTGCCCGCACGCTCAAAGACCTGCGCAAACAAGTCGAACAGGAGCTGCTCGAAACCACGCGGCGGTTTATGATGGCCCGCGCGACGATGGAGCCGGAGAATATCCGGGCGGCGATGGAAATCCCGACCAAAACATTCCGGCTGGCGCTGAGTTTTGCATCGATTATGAGCGTCAAAGTGCCTCGTTTGGCCAAGGAAATCGAAGGCGATATTATGTGCTACGGCTTCGGGACCACCAGCGGGGAACTGGATGCGGCGCTGCGGGCGCTGGAACGGGCGTTTGACAACCTGATCGAGCTGGCCGAGGCGGAAAAGCAGGCCCAACTGCTGGCGGCGGAACTGCAAACCACACGTCGCCGGGTCAACGTGCTTGAGCATGTCGTCATCCCGGAATTGAAGGAAACGATTCGCTACATTTACAGTAAACTCGGCGAGTCCGAGCGCGACAACATCAGTCGTCTGATGATTATTGCCGACATCATCCGCGGATAACATACCGCACACATTCAGCATCTTAAGGGGGCGCTATCGCGGACTTCCTGTCTTCATCGGGGGGGCTTGCGGAATTCTTTTGACATTGTCTTGAATGGGTCTTATGGTGGGCGATGCCAATTTTGAAAAAAATCTAATCTTTTAATGCGGAGATTCTGAGATGGAAAACAAAAAACAGCTCACGCAGCTTAAGCATTTGACCGCCCGGCGCGCCAAATTGATGGAAAAAGTTCAGGCTCTGGATACGCAGATCAACGCGATTGTCCAGGGCATTCAAACCAAAAAGGATGTGGTCAAACAAGATCATCCAAAAGTCGGTTCCGGCCCGTATAAACTGTGCAAGGTGATGAGTTCACGTCCCAAGTCGCAGCAGGAAATCGCCGAAAAAACCGGCTTGACGGTCAGTACGGTTACCCTTTATCTGCATCAGTATAATTGTTTTCAGTCCGTCGGCAGGGGCAAAGGATATATTTATATCAAGCCGAAAGCGGAAAAAAAATAATGCTGTGCACACGCGATTTTGCGGTATAAATCCACAACCAAACCGCGACGTTGTTTGCGGGAGATAGTTATTTCGGCAACACGGCTGCCGGCTGCGTCAGGTCAGCAGGCCGTACTCTTTCAGGCATTGTCTGAGTTGCGTCTTCTGGTCGGCGGTCAGCGGCGTCATCGGCAGACGCAGCTCATCGGAAGCCATATTCAGCATGGCCATGGCGGTTTTGACCGGAATGGGGTTGGTCGCCAGGCCGAGCATATTCTTGGCCAGCGCAAAGAGTTTCTGGTGCCATTTGCGCGCCGAGGTCAAATCGCCTTCGAGAATCAGATCGGTCATCGCCTTGACATCGGCCGGCACGATATTGGCGACGACGCTGATGACGCCTTTGCCGCCGACTGAGGCCATCGGCAGGGTGAGCGAATCGTCGCCGGACAGCAGCGTCAGATCCGTGGACAGGGCGATTTCACTGGCCAGGTCAAGTCCGCCGGAGGCTTCTTTGACCGCGACGATGTTTTCCAGTTCAGCCAGTCGGATGATGGTCTCGGCCGCAAGGCCGCTGCCGCCGCAGCGTCCGGGGATATTGTACAGCACCAGCGGAATATCGACCTCTTCGGCGATGGCCTTGAAGTGCTGATAGAGGCCTTCCTGGGTGGGTTTATTATAGTAGGGGCAGACCTGAAGCGAGCCGTCGGCGCCGATTTTGCGGGCGTGAGTGGTCAGCTCGATGGCCTCGGCGGTGCTGTTGGAACCGGTGCCGGCGATGACGGGAATCCGCCCATCGACGATGCTGACGACGCGTTCAATGACGGCTTTGTGCTCTTCATGGCTGAGCGTCGGCGATTCGCCGGTGGTGCCGCAGGGGACGATGCCGTCGGTGCCGCTGTCGAGGTGAAACTCCACAAGTTCATCGAGCGTCTCAAAATCGATTTGTCCATCACTGAACGGGGTAATTAAAGCGACAAATGAACCGGTAAACATCATACGGTCTCCTGAAAGTGCAGGGTTAAAACGGTTGTCTGATG
The DNA here is from genome assembly GCA_011048645.1 of Phycisphaerales bacterium. Taxonomy (GTDB): domain Bacteria; phylum Planctomycetota; class Phycisphaerae; order Sedimentisphaerales; family Anaerohalosphaeraceae; genus T3Sed10-213. The sequence continues at coordinate 9,157 of DSDR01000235.1, read as the reverse complement.
AGTTTATTCATTTCCTCGACCGCGCGGGTCAGCCCCGCCAGGACGGCGCGGGCGACGATGCTGTGGCCGATGTTGAATTCACCGAGTTTTTCGATGCGTGCGACGGGCCGGATGTTGCGATAGGTCAGGCCGTGTCCAGCGTGAACGACCAGCCCGGCGGCCAGGGCCGTATCACGACCGTCGCGCAGCTCGTTGAGATGTTTTTCGATCTGTGCGTCGGTTTTGGCGTTGGCATAGGGGCCGGTATGCAGTTCGACCGCATCGCAGCCGGCCTCGGCCGAGGCCAGAATCTGCCGTTCGTCCGGCAGGATAAAGGTGCTGACGAGAATGCCCTTTTTGTGCATCCGCTTGACGACCTCGGTCAGGCGATCGAATTGGCCGACACAGTCCAGACCGCCTTCGGTGGTCAGCTCGGCGCGGTTTTCGGGCACGAGCGTGACCTGATCCGGACGAATTTTTTCGGCTATTTTGATGATTTCTTCGTCCATTCCCATTTCGAGGTTGAACTTGCAGGCGACGGTCTCTTTGAGCAGCCGCACGTCGCGGTCGTTGATGTGGCGGCGGTCTTTTCGCAGGTGCACGGTGATGCCGTTGGCCCCGGCCAGCTCACACTGCACCGCCGCCCAGACCGGATCCGGCTCGTCGGTCCGGCGGGCCTGACGAATCGTCGCCACGTGATCGATGTTGACATTCAGTAAAGCCATTTTGTTTTTCCTTAAGCGGATTTGAACAGTTCATTATAACGGCACAAGCAACAGCTTCAAGGAAAAGATGGAAAATGTAAACGTGTTCTTGTTGTGTTTAGGGATTGTCTTTATTGGGCAATGAGGGATTGATACAGGTTCAGGTGCTGCTGTGTGATCGTTTGCCAGGAGAACAGCCTGACCCGTTCAGCGGCTTTTTTTACCACATTGGCTCGAAGTGCGTGATCGGCTATGAGCCGAAGCAACTGGCGGCGAATTTCGTCTGTATTGCGCGGTCGGACGAGCAGGCCGGCGTCGCCGACGACTTCCGGACAGCCGCCGGCGGTACTGGCAATGACGGCCAGGCCCGCGCTCATCGCCTCCAGCAGGACGGTGGGGAAATTTTCCGCCTCTGAGGGCAGGATAAAAATCGAGCTGGTCTCGTACAATTCCCTGAATTCGGCCGAATCGCGATCCAGCCAGCCGTGAAAGATGACGGGGGTTTTGGAGCCGTCGGCTTTGGCTTTGAGTTGTTCCAGATACGTCCCGTCGCCGATGATGTGTACCTGCCAGTCCAGCGTCAGATCCTTGACGGCCTCGATGACGTATTGAAAACCTTTTCGCGGGAACAGGCGGCTGCACAGCAGGATGTTGTTTTTGCGCGGGCGCGCCGGATTGAATCCGGCCGGTTCATAGCCGTTGGGGATGATTTGAATGTTCAAATCAGGACAATGACTGAGCATCAGTTGTTTCAGATTTTCGCTGGGGCTGACCAGGGCGTCGGCGCTGCGAACGAGCCGTTTCCAATACGGCAGCAGCAGTTTGTGCTGCACGCCGAAGCGATCCGGGTTGTAGCCGGGCACATCGCTGCCGTGGCAGGTAACCAGATACGGGATGCCGGTGCGGCGGCGAATGGCGCGGGCCAGCGGGCTGGTCGGGATAATAAAATGCGCGTGAATGAGATCGTATCGATGTTCCCGCGCCAGCGCTGTGGCGGGTTTTCGTCCGCCGAGCAGATAGGTGGCCATCTCGCCGGTGCGGCAGATGTCCGGGCGGGCGCGCCAGGACGGTGTTCGAAAGATGCGCACGCCGTTGACCACTTCGGTATGCGGCAAGCTGCCGTAGCGCATCGTCACGACGTCTAAAGAATGTCCCTGTTGGACGAGATGCTCGCAAAGCTGCGCCGTAATCGGCGCGGCGCCGCCGCCGACGGGCGGATATTCATAATTGAGCATCAGAATTTTCATGGGGTCGATGTTGCCGGCGTTGAACGATATTCATAGAGCATGTGGATACCGAATTGTCGGACGAGACGATAGCGGGTCATCACAAAATCACGAAAGGGTTTCATCGCTTCGAAGCGTTCGGCTTCGTCCTGGCCGAACCGCTGCGTGAGCATTTGGCTCCAGGTGCGCTCGAACACCTCGATTTCGCGCGGATCATTACCCAGCAGTCGCGGCTGGGCGTTGCCGAACATATTGGCCGGCACAATCGGCCACAGTTCGAGCGGCGGACGCCCGTCAAAAGGAAAATGCTGTTTTCGGCTATCGACGATAAAGCGGGGCGGGTCGGTCTCGAAACGGCTGACGAGGGTGCGGATTTGTCGAGCCAGGACGCGCGGCGGGGTAATGTGCATCTCGGCTTCATACGCGCGCGGCGTCGGCGCCATCCGCTCGGCGCGGACATAGACGCCCGGATACCAGCCCCAGACATAGAGCGTTTCATCCGGTGTGCTGTTGTTTCGGATATAATCGGACAATTGCTGCCAGAAGGCCGCGGATTGTTGCTGAACGGTTGCCAGACTCTGGGCAAATCCGCGTCGGCGTTCAGGTCGGCCGGTTTGCACGTTTTTGTATTCAATGCCGGTGTCGGGGCTTTTAGGGTATCCGGCAAAGACGGGAAAGACCAGAATAATCAGCAGCACAACCGTCGCCGCCCCGACGGCCAGCGGAGGCATTTTATCAGCGCGGCGTCGAAGCCATCGGTTCCAGCGCCAGACGGCATATCCGAACAAGATTGCGCCCGATGCGCACATCGGCAGATAATATTGTTCATACGAATGCGGGCTGACCCAGACCAGTGCGGTATCAATCAGCCACCAGAGCGCCCATACACCCGCCGCGGCGTGCAGCGGGCTGTCGGGCCGATGTGTTTTGCTCAGACGCCGCAGCCAATGGCCCAGCCAAATCAGTGTTGTTGCCAGTGCCGGATACAGCACCGCCCCGACGGCGCGATAATAGCGCAGCACCTGCGGGGCCTGCTCGGAAAGCGGGCGGGCCTGACGGCTCAGGCCGACGTAACCGCCCTCGGCCAGAATGCCCGAGGCGTCGATGATACTGTAGGCCCGATGAAGCAGCCAGCTTTGGGCCATCACGGGATATTTGATAAACGGCAGCGAGCGGATATACGACGGGATGTCGTGTTCGGGCAATGCGCCTTCGGTTCGGATAATCAGAACGGCTGCGACGATCAGGGTCAGAACCAGCACCGCACCGCCGACCATCCACGTCAGTCGATGTACCCGTCCCAGCGCTCGAAGCGCCTTTGACCAGGAGATATGATACGCCAAAGCGAACACACCGAACGCCAACGCTGAAAAGAGGATGATTCCTTGCAGAAGAATCACCGGAAACGTGCGCCAAAAGCGACTCATTGCGCCTTGCCAGACATACAGGATGGCCGGGAAACCCAACCCCAGCGCCGCTCCGGCGGTCCAGAGGGCAGTCGTCAGAAAAATGGATTTCCATTGCCGCCGGTTGACAAGCAGTTTGACGATCAGATAGATTCCCGTCGCCACGACAATCGCGATACCGGTGGCTTTGAAGTAAAAAGGAATGATAGCGGCCGCGCCGGCGATGACGGCCCAGCGTTTTTTTGAGCCGGTTTCGTGCAGGACAAAGGCGCAGGCCGCGACGATGGAAAACGGAATCATAAACTGTTCTTTGACGTTGCCGTATTTGGCGATGACCGGCGCCGAGAGCATCACCGCCGCCAGCGACGTCGAGACCACCGCAGCCGCGTTGCCGAACAGCCGCCGGGCGGTGTAGAACAGCATCGCCAGCCCGCCGATTTGCAGCAGCATCTGGATGATGTTGGGGCCGACGTCGCCGAATCCGAACATCTTGATGCCCAGCACGTTGCACAGCAGCGTCCCCGGCTGGGCGGAGGTGTGCTCATCGACCCACAGTTGCGCGCCGGTCAGCAGCCGCTGAGCCGAGTAGGCGTACGCGCCGCCGTCAAAGGGGTCGGGGGTGTTCAGTTCGATGTACTTGCCCAGCGCAAACGGGATGCCGCCCAGCAGCAGCACGGCCGTAAGAGCGACCAACAGGCCGGATGAGAAAGCGGACTGGCTGCGAACCGGCGCAGCCGGAGGCGAGGATTGTACGGGTTTTCTGCGACGCGCCATAGGACCTTTCAGGTTATCGTTGTTTCCGACGGTTCGATGATTTTATCAATGACATAGATGGGGCGATCCTGCGATTCGTGATAGGTGCGAACGAGGATTTCGGCCAGCAGCCCCATCAGAACAAACTGAATTGCCGCAGTCATCAGCATCAATGAGACAATCAGCAGCGGGTTGCGGTTCATTGAATAGTTTTGGATGAGCTTCATCAAAATGACCACCAGCCCTGACAGAAACGATCCGAAAAAGCACAAGACGCCCAGTCCGCCGAAGATATAGATCGGTTTGGTGGAAAAAGACGCAAGAAATTTGATGGTCATCAGATCAAGAATCACCTTGAAGGTGCGATTCAGGCCGTACTTGGTCTTGCCGGCGGTGCGCGGGCGATGGTTGACAACCATTTCGGTCACGTTTTCACCGCCCCAACTGGCCAGCGCGGGGATGAAGCGGTGCATCTCGCCATACAGCCGGATGGGTTTGAGCGATTCAGCGCGATAGGCCTTGAGTGTGCAGCCGTAATCGTGCAGCCGCACGCCGGTGATGCGGCCGATCATCCAGTTGGCGATCCGCGACGGCAGAGTGCGGGTGACGGGGTTGTCTTTGCGTTCTTTGCGCCAGCCGCTGACGATGTCGTAGCCTTCGTTGAGTTTGCTGACCAATCGGGGGATGTCGGCAGGGTCGTTCTGGCCGTCGGCGTCCAGCGGAACGATGACCTTGCCGCGGGCGTAGCGAAACCCGGCGCTCAGCGCGGCGGTCTGGCCGAAATTGCGGCGAAAGCGAATCAGCCGCACGCGCGGGCAGGCGCGCTGCATGTCGTTGAGGATCCGAAAGCTCTCATCGGAACTGCCGTCGTCGATATAGAGGATTTCATAATCGAGGCCGTCCAGAGCCTGGACGATGTCACGCTGCAAGCCGGGCAGGCTGTCCGCTTCATTGAATACCGGAATGACCAATGACAATTCCGGCTGACGCGTGTTGTTCATGGCGAACTCCTCATCTGGAATACAGGGCAACGCCGTCTATCACGGATCATGTTGACGGATTAAGGGCCGATTCTTTATCGACTTCGGAAATTGTAACGGCCGTTCTTCTTTGTGTAAAGCCATATCCGGAATCGACCGAAATACTGTTGTCAGTCAACCTCTTTTTGGTAAACTTAATTGCATTTATCGGCGTAAACATTAAAGTCCTGTTTGAAAATCTTTTCAATTTTGAGGAGTTTTACTATGAGATTGGGTCATTTTTTCGCGTGGGGACTTGTTTTATTCATCGCGTTGATCGCAGGATGTGCCTCAGGACAAGCAGTTGTTTCGGAGCCGGAACCCCTTGTAAGTGCTCAGCCGCGATCCGCCGCCCCAGTTCGTCCTTCCGCTGAGCCTGCCGTGCCTCGAAACGAGTCGATCAAACCGCAGTCCGCCGTTGAACCGGAGCCGGAAGCAGACGCTGCGCCTGTGATGTGGTTCGAAGAATCGGTGCACGATTTTGGTCAAGTTGGCCCAAGTTCTTCTCATACGGTTGATTTTAAGTTTGAAAACAAGGGGGATGAGGTCCTGAAAATTGAGCGATTTCATGCCCCGTGCGGCTGTACGATTCCGGAGCTTAAGAAGCGTGAATATGAGCCGGGTGAATCCGGCGTGCTTCACGTTCGGTATAATGCCGCCTCCGGTGCTGTGACGGATGTTAAGCCGATATATATCTATACAAATGACCCTAAAAACCCACAATATGAATTGACCATCAAAGCCAAAGTGGTCGTTAATGTCGAAATCAGTCCGAAAGAAGTGTCTCTGTTGCTGGATCAGGACAATGCCGGAATGCCGACGCTGAGCATCAAGAGTACGGACGGCAAGGCCTTTGCGATTACCAGCGCCTCGGCGACCGGCGGGGTGATGACGATTCCGTTTGATCGGTCGGAGCGGGCGACCGAGTTTATCCTTGAGCCGAAAGTGGATATGGAAAAACTTGGAACAACGCCTACCGGTTTGATTCAGGTACGAACCGACCATCCGCAAGCGGGGTTGTTGGCGGTGCATTTCAGCGCCAAACCCTATTTTGAGGTGTCGCGGCCGCGGATTATTCTGCAAAATATCGCACCGGGCGAAGAAATCATCCGGGATGTCTGGATTCGCAGCAATTATGACCAGAAAGTTGAGATTGAGTCGTATTCTTCCACTAACGGGATGATGTCCATCGACAGTCAGAGGCACGATGGAAATCATCTTCAAATTATGGTAAAAATCACGCCTTCTGCCGATGCTCCGACCCCAAGTCGCCGATATATATCAGACGAGCTGAAAATCAAGCTGACCGGCGGTCAGGAATTGTCGATTCGCTGCAATGCCTGGTTTAGGCTGAATTAGACGCCATTTATCTTGTTCTGAGGGCATTTCTTTGTCTTCACCGACGGAACAAAATGCCCTCTGAGGTGTCTAAGGCTTTGGTATAAGCTCAGCTTGACGTGTATGTTTGGCGACCTATGAGGATGTGTCGGAGTATGAATGGTTAGAACACTGCGGATAACAAGTTTTTTGCTGGCTGCGTCGGCGGTCTGCGGTGTGGTTTTATTGGCTTTATGGGGGCTGAAAGGCGATCCGGAAATTGAGGCGTTTCTCGCTGAGCCGGGCATCGTTGAGAGACTCAAAACCGAGGTTCAGGTCGCCCCCGACAAAGAAGACGCCGTTTCGCCCTTGGTGACCCAGGCCAAGAAGTTTGCCTTGCGGATTGACCCTCCGCCTCCGCCTAAACCCGATCCGCCGCCCGCTCAAACGGCCCAGCGGCAACGTCCGGATCCGAAGCCGGAACCGGAGCCTGAGCGTCCGATGCGCGTCGTGCCGCCGCGTCCGGTATCGGTGCGGTTTGATTTGGTGGCCACCGCCCGCTCGCACAGTGATCCGGAGCGGTCGTTTGCGCTGATCAAGCCGGTGGTCGGGCCGTCCAAGTGGTATCGCCAGGGCGAGCAAATCGAGCATCTGGTTCTTCACGAGGTCAATGACGGCAGCGTGGTCTTGTTCCAGGACGGCCAACGGCACTCGGAGATTTTTGTGCCGACGCCCCAGCCGCGCGTCCGTTCACTGCTGAAAGAAGACGCGACGGCCTCGGCTCGTTCGAGCGGGCCGAGCGGGGTGACGACCGCGGTTTCACAGGTCTCCGAAGCGGCCGCCGATGAACAGGACGAACGTCAGGCCGGCGCCGCCGGACCGATTCGCGTGGCGCGGGATGCGTCGCGTCTGCCTTCTGCGCGCGTCGATGTTCAGGGACGGATTGATCGCGTCCGCGCGTCGGTCCGCGAGCCGTCGCCGGAAGAAAAGAAAGAATCACTTCAGGAGAGCATCGCCAGCATTCAGGAAATAATGCACCGCGACGACCCGCATGTTTCGTCTGAAGAGCAAAAGCGGGAGCAGGAGGCCTGGATGCAGCTTTTGCAGCTTCTGCAAAAAGAAAAGACAACACTTGAAGCGCAGACCGCCGAGGATCGCGTTGAGGTGAGCGATACCGACGCATCCGACGAGGAGCCGGCAGGCGATGCGACGCCGTCATCCGAAAACGATCAATGAACGGGACTAATCGATGACAAATCAGAATTCAGAGAATAACAGGTGTCAGGTTATGAACAGAATGACTCGACCGGGATTGCTGATGTTAATGCTGGCGTGCCTTTTTGCGTATTCGCAAACCGACCAAGGTCCGCTGCGCAGTCGCGCTTTTCGTCTTCGGCACAACGACAGCCGCACGGTTCAGACGATGCTCGAACGGCTGAATATCGGCACGGAGTATAATCAGCTCTCATCGGAGGTGATCATCGTAACCAGCGATCGGACGCAGGATTTGATCAAGGCTTCCTCGGTGATTACCCTGGCTGACAGCGAATCGCCGGTCGAGATTCGCCCGCTGCTGGTTCCGACCGAGCAGGTACCGGCGCCGAAGCGGGAAGAGCTTGCCGTGCGTCTGCGCAGCCTGACCATCGGCACACTGCTCAGTGCGCCGCCTTCCGGTTCGCCCAATCCGGCGATAGTCGATCTATTCGAGGGGACGTTGATCGGGATCGCCTCGGCTGATGTGCTGGACCAAATAGAGGCCTTTATCGACACGTGGAAAACGGAAAAAACGGCCCCCCCCGAACCCGAACCAAAAGACAGCGAAGCGATGGAGGCGGCGATTGAGGAAAAGAGGCCCTCGCTGGCTGAGATCGCCGCTCAGCTTTTCGGCGACCAGAAGCCGCCGTCGGCTATCCCCGCCGAGTCGAATACGGTTGATTCGGTCGCTGAAGAAACAACGGAAACGGACACGGCAACGCCGGATCACGTTACCACGGAACCTGCCGAGCCGGTCGAATCCGAGCCGGAGCCGGAATCCGAACCGCAACCCAAGCCGGCAAAGGCCGTCGATCCGGAGCAGCAGGCGGTTGAGGATATTCGCAGGCAGATGGAAGCGATGTCAGCCGACCAGGCCGAGGCGTCAGATGAGGGCCTGCTTGCGGTGCTGGAAATGCTGATGAAAACGTCCGAACAGGCCCAACAGCCAACCGCTGAGCCGCCGGCGCAGGAGGAGGACCAGGCGGAATTGCCTGCGGACGAGCAAGCACCTGATGGCGTTGCCGAGCCGACGCCTGCCGATCATCGCATCGTGACCGACACGCAACTGCCCGAAGACAAAGCCGAGCAGGAGCTGGAATTGACCATTACTCTGCCCGTAGAAGTGGAAGTCGAAGAGCTGGTGGAACTGGTGGGCAAGCAGCTTGGGCTGAACTATATGTATGACCCGGCGATTCTGCGGAATCAGAAAGTGATGCTCAAGGTTCATGACGGGAGGATTCGGATCAAGGATTTATATTCGCTGCTTGAGTCGGTGTTGCGGTTTCGCGGATTTGTGATGACCCGGCGGGATCGGCTGGTCACGATTGCCCGCACGCAGGACGTGGCCAACGTGGATCCGGTGCTGCGGCTGCCGAACGAGCCGATTCAGCCGGGGGATGTGGTGGTCAGCAGTGTGTTTGAGTTAGAGCATATTGACGCCAATTCAGCGCGGAATATGTTGACGCAAATGAAGCTGGGCGCCGAATTTGTTCCGATTG
>DSDR01000301.1 GCA_011048645.1 Phycisphaerales bacterium | reverse complement strand
TAGCGGTCGGGGATGGCGATATGCCAGCGGTTGCCCTGACGCTGCATCATCACGCCGGGATATTTTCGCTGCAGATTGAGTACGGCGGTATAGATCGGGCCGTTCAGCTCGTTGGCCGAGACGCCCTCGGCCGGCTCGATGTACAGTTCGGGACGATAGCTTTGTTCGGCGCCCTGCAGAATGAGGATGTTGGCTTTTGTGCCTTTCATAATCGAGTAGTGGGTGTCGCCCGCGCCTGCGGGGGCTTCGTATGCCCATTCCACACGGACGCGCGTATGGACGCCTTTGATGGTATAGTCAATTTGCCCGTTGGCATAGCAGGGCAGGCTGCCGTCGGCGTTCAGTTGCGGCTTGAGATAATCGGGGAAGTCGGGCAGATGAGTGACGCGCTGATACTGCTGTCGGGTCAGCACGGTCGGCCAGCGGCGTGCGGCCAGCAGATTGACGTCGGTTTTGTAGTCGATGATTTGTTCGGGAAAGGCGCCCCACTGCACCAAGTCGATCAGGTGGGTCGTGACATCGACGATGCCCTCGCCCTGCTGGGTGGTGTCAAAGAACCATCCCGGCCGCTTGAGCGGGCTGCCGGAGACGTATTTGAAAAAGTGGTGAACGCTTTCTTTGACGATAGATGGATCGTCGAGCGAGCCTTTTTTCATCGCGCCAAACACGGCGGGAGTATTGGCCAGTTCTTTTTGCAGGATACTGGTGATCTCATAGCGCTCGGTCATAATGTCGTATAACAGGACATCGTTCTTTTCGGCCGCAGCAAAGGCTTCTTTAAGCAGGGCAAAGCCTTCCTTGTTGATGCACATCGGTTTGTCGGAATAGACATGCAGGCCGGCGTCGATGAAGGTCTTGATGTATTCGGTTTTCTTTTGGTTGTTGCCGGCCAGCATCACGACGTTGCCTTTTTGTTCCCTGAGGGCTTTTTCAAGAAAATCGTCGCCGCGATACAGGACGGTTTTCCAGCGGGTGGGATTTTCGTCGCGGGTGTTATAGCTGTTGATCAGATTAAGGTGGCCGTCCACTTCGGGGCCGGCGGGTGCATAGACATACACTGTGGGATTGATCTGCGGATACATATTTTTCTGTATCAATGCGGCGTGAAAATGGCCGGGATCAACTGTCATCAGCGTAACGGGATACGTATCAGCGGTCGTTTTCAGCGGTTCAGTACAAGAAGCGGTCATCATCAAACATCCAATCAGTCCGAGACAGATCAGTATTTTTTTCATTGTGTTTGACCCTTTCATTTTCATTTGTTTCGATTCATCATAGTAATGACGCCGTTGACATAGCCGACGCTTTCGGCCAGTCCGGGCAGGGGGTCGTCGGCGTCTTTTTCGTATTCATAGGAGGCGATGCCCTGGTAGCCGACGTGGCGAAGGGCCTCCAGAGCGGCGGGAATATCAATGACGCCGCGTCCGATTTCGACGGTTGAACCTCTGCGGGTCGGGGCGCTGACGTCTTTGAAATGAATATCGAGCATGCGGTCGTGAAACTGCAGGATGTCATCAGCCGGTCGGATGCCGCTGCGCTGGGTATGTCCGATGTCGATGCACAGGCCGAAGCGTTTGTCGCGGTCTTCGAGGCGCGTGTAGGCGCTTTGGACGGTGGGGTAGAGCCGGTCTTCCGGGCCGTGGTTGTGGATGGCGACGGCGATGTTGTATGTCTTGATTTTATCTTCGACATAGTCCAGCAGTTCGTGTCGAGGAACGCCGACGATGAGTCGAAAGCCGGCGGCTTTGGCGTAGTCGAAGGCGCGGTTTACCTCGACCTCGGAGTTCATATAAATGACGCCTCCGCCGTAGAGGTCCAGGCCGGCGTTGCGGACCTTTTGGGCGGTCTGCGCGGTGGCCTCGAGCGGGACGTTCATCGGCAGGTGCATATCCTTGAGCGTCAGACAGGTCAAATTGAGACGTTTGACCAGGGCAATGGTTTGGTCGAGCGTCAGCTTTCGGGTCGTGTAGGAGGCCAGGCCGAAACGAGGTGCGAATTTTTTGCTGTCATTGAGTGCGGACGGCGCGGCGCTGGCTGCCGAAGCGGTTGAGCCGGCCACGGCGGCGCCGGCCAATACGCCGACCGATTTCAGAAACATTCTGCGGGATGCATCCCCATTCATTGCGATCTCCTTACAAACAAGGTACACAATTTAGATTTTTCGCTGGTTTATTTTGTACTATAAAAGCCGGATTTTGCGGATACTGTCAAGGAAATTTTTCACGTCGTGAGAAAAAAGAGTTGACATCGCCGTCGGTTTTCGAAAAAATGATGGCCGGTCGAGCGAAATTGTACGTTTTCGGTTGGCCTGAAAAGTTCATAACCGATGCTGTCCTATGACGTTAATGAGAGCTTTACAAAAGTTCATCTATTTTGTCAGGAGGTCGTATGCATATCCATCAAACCAATCTATCACCGTTGTCGCGTCGTGCTTTTATGGTCACCGGGGGCAAACTTTCTGCGGGGCTGTTCGCAGGGTCGGCGCTGTCGTCCGTCAAAGGGGCCGTTGGCGGTGCAGGCGAGCGCACGCGGTTTGCGTTGGTCGGAACCGGCGTGCGGGGCGTTGCGATGTACGGCCGTGATGTGGTTCGGGGTTACGGAGATACGGTTGAGCTGGTCGGCATCTGCGACAGCAATCCGGGGCGTCTGGCGTATGCGAGCGAGTATATCGGCGCCGGCTGTCCGACCTTTGTATCGCTCGAAGAAATGCTGGTCAAGACCAAACCTCAGTGGCTGATGGTGACTACATGGGACTGGCAGCACCATTCCTGTATTATCGAGGGATTAAAACACGGCTGCAACATTATGTGTGAAAAACCCTTGACCATTGACGAGCAGAAAGCCCGGCTCATCCGGGACGCCGAAAAGCAATACGGCAAAAAAATCGTGGTTACCTTCAACTACCGCTATGCCCCCCATCGGGCCAAACTCAAAGAAATGCTGATGGATAAGCTCATCGGCGACATCACGACGGTGGATTTTCACTGGAACATCACACATTCGCATCTTCAGCGTTATATGCAACGCTGGCACGGCGAAGCGGACAAAGGCGGGACGTTATGGGTTCACAAGGCGACCCATCATTTTGATCTGATCAACTGGTGGCTGGATTCGGATCCGACTGAGGTATTTGCCTTTGCCGATCTTGAGCGGTTCGGCGCCAAAGGGCCGTTCCGCGGCAGGAACTGTCGGAATTGTGACCACGCGGACCAATGCGATTATTACTGGGATATTACACGCAACACGCACCTGAAACGACTCTACACCGACAATGAGCATCATGACGGATACATCCGCGATAATTGCGTCTTCCGTCGGGAAATCAGTATTTTTGACAAACATTCGGCGGTTGTGAAATACGCCAACAACGCCTATTTGAATTATTCATTGACGGCAGATACGGATTATGAAGGGTTCTGGATTGCTTTTAACGGGACAAAAGGGCGTATTGAGGGGCGTGAAGGGGGCTGGCCGTCCAATCGAGATTACCACGAGTGGATTGTGACGCCGCGCGGCAAGACGCCTCGGGTGGTTCGCGTCCAGTTTGAGGAGGGCGGGCACTGGGGCGGCGACCGTGTCCTCATGGATCGGTTGTTCCGCAACCCCGATGCACCGGATCCGCTGCATCAGTCGGCCGGGACCCGCGACGGAGTGATGTCGATGCTGGTGGGGGTGGCGGCGAGAAAAAGCCTTGCCGCCGGCATACCGATTCAAATTGCGGGTCTAAGCGATATTCAGCCGATGGCTGTCAGGCCGCGCGGATAATTGGATACTGTTCTAATGGAAACCAATAATTGATTTAGCGGAGGTTTGTATGTGTGACATTCAATCGGATGTGTCCCGTCGTCATTTTCTGGTCAACACGGGAAAACTTTCGGCGGGTATTTTGGCGGCCGGGGTGTTGTCGTCCTGTCAGCGGCAGGCCGGCATGGCCTGGGCGCCCGGACGCCGCGCCGTCGGGGCCAATGAACGGATCAATCTGGGCGTGGTGGGTGTTCGCAGTCGCGGTTGGGCGCTGGCCGAGGGATTTATGAATATGCCCAATGTGCATATTCAGGCGCTGTGTGATGTGGACGGCAATGTGCTTCAGCGCCGGCTCGGCGAGGCTCAGGAACGTCAGGGCGTGCGTCCGGACGGCTATACGGATATCCGCAAAATGCTGGAGGACAAATCAATTGACGCGGTGGTGCTGGGGACGCCCAACCACTGGCACGCGCTGCAGACGATCTGGGCCTGTCAGGCGGGCAAGCACGTCTATGTGGAAAAACCGGTATGCCATAATGTCTGGGAAGGACGACAGATGGTTCAGGCCGCACGGCGGTACAATGTGCTCGTGCAGGCCGGTTTCCAGAATCGTTCGTTTATCAACGTCCGCCGTGCGATGCAGTTTTTGCAGGAAGGCGGCATCGGCCGGGTGTATATGGCGCGGGGCTTGTGTTACAAACGTCGCGACTGGATCGGCCAGGTAAAAGACGGCGTCGGCACAGGGCCTGACTATGAGTATTATATGTTCAATCGCCGCGGCGAAAATTACTCGGCCGAGTATATGGCCAAAGTGGATTACGATATGTGGACCGGACCGGCAAAGTTGCTGCCGTTCAGTTACAATCGCTTCCATTACAACTGGCACTGGAACTGGAACTACGGCGGCGGCGATATTGCCAATCAGGGGCCGCACCAGTTTGATATCGCTCGATGGGGTCTGGGCAAAGTCGAACACCCCGTCGAAATCAGCTCGTCCGGCGGACTGTACGGGCCGCCGAGCGACCAGGAAACGCCGAATGTGCAGACGGCCAATATCAAATACGCCGACGGGGCGCTGCTGGTCTTTGAGGTGCGCGGATTGCCGACCAACCGGGAAGAAGGCATCAGCGTAGGCAACCTGTTTTACGGCACGGAAGGCTGGATGAGCCTGAACGGTTCGACGTGGAAGACGTATCTGGGCCACAATAATGAGCCGGGACCCGGTTCCGAAGGCGATCAGGAGGCCGATCCGATGGATGTTGCCGGCGCCGGCAGCGGCGGACATCAGGGCAACTTTATCGCGGCGATTCGCAGCGGCAAACACAGCGATTTAACGTGTGATATTGAAGACGGATATATGTCCTCCGCCTTGCCGTTGCTGGCCAATGTGTCGTATCGAACCGGGCGGACGCTGACGTTTGACGGCCGGCGCGAGCAGTTTGTCGGCGACCGTCAGGCCAATGCGCTGCTCAAACGTGTCGGGCGCGGTGAGTATCGGATTCCGAGTCGTGTATAAAGCGGTTGACGTGACGAATTGATACCGAGAAACAATGCAATGTCAGGGCGGGCAGTGCCCGCCCTTGTTTGATGAAAGGGACGATTGATGAGACGCGGCTTATGGATTTTGACGTGTTGTTTAATGGGATGGGTGGCGGTTGGCTGTCAGCAGCAGAGCCGCTGGCAAACGCTGTTTGATGGATCAGACGTGCAGGCGTGGCGCGGAATGAACAGCGAGACATTTCCTGAGACCGGCTGGGTGGTTCAAGACGGCTGCCTTGTACGCGATCCGGCCCAGGGACGCTCACGCGATATTATCACGATCGAGCAGTACGGCAATTTTGAGCTGGAGCTGGAGTTCAAGATGACCGAAGGGGCCAACAGCGGGATTAAATACCTGGTTGATGAGTCGCTGACCCGTGGCGGCGGCGGCCTGGGGCCGGAGTACCAGATTCTTGACGATCAGCGGCATCCGGACGCCCGAGCGGGACGGGACGGCAACCGGACGCTGGCGTCGCTGTATGATGTGATGCCCGCACGAGCCGACAAGCCCGTCAAGCCCATCGGACAGTGGAATACCGCGCGAATCATCAGCAAGGATATGCGGGTTGAGCACTGGCTTAACGGCGTGAAAGTACTTGAATACAAACGGGATGATCCGGCGTTTCGACAGTTGATCGCCGAAAGCAAATTCAAAGACACGGCCGATTTTGCGCTGGCCCCGAAAGGACACATCCTTTTGCAGGATCACGGCGACAAGGTGTATTTTCGTAATATCCGCATTCGCGAACTGTAAGCCGGACGACATCGCGGGTGATGATAGTCGTAAAAGCCTGAAAAAGAGGATATTGACCGGTAGTCGGGTCAAATTGTTTTCGGAACGGACACCGCCGCGGTCTTTCGGCTCAGACCACGCAGATTAAGGGGGACAGACTTCACCTCGGCGGAGCGATGATTTCACCGGCGGCTTTGGGAACGAAAGCCGCCGGTGAGCAAGTCCTTTAGTGTGGTTTTTTGCAAACGATTATCCAGTTCATTCTGAATGTCCGCCAAAAAGGGATGCACGGCGCAGTCGGGCTGTTTGGGGCAGGGTTTTGAGGGTTTGGTGCATTTGTTCATTTGCAACGGCCCCTGAACGGCTTGAATGACGTCAAACACGCTGATGTCGCCGGGCGGACGGGAGAGGGTATAGCCGCCGTTCAGGCCGAGAATGCCGGCGGCGATGCCTGCCCGGCTGAGTTTTTGCATAAGTTTGCATGCAATCGGGTAAGGAATATCTGTTTGTTCACTGATCCGTCGAACGGACACCTGTCCCTGCTCCTCTGAAGCAGCCAGGCAAAGTACCGCCCGCAGGGCGTAATCCGTGTGCCGACGAAGTATTTCCATTGTGCATCCTGATTCAATATCGATTGATCGGGCCTGTGTCCATCGAAAAACCGCAACGAATTTGGGTTATATAAAGACGTTGTACATCAAATCTTCATAATCCTTCACGGTTCCTTTGTCAAGACAGCAGGCAATTATTTGCTTGCCGAGCGGGTCGAGGTCGGGATGCAGGAAGTTTTTCAGTTCGCGTTCGAAGAAGTTCTGCAGAATGTCCGCGCCGGCGTCATAGCCTTCATGTCCCACTTCCGGCTGGGTTTCAACCTGCAGGAAAATCGGCGACAGGGGCGTGCCCTCGACCTGCATCGAGGTAAAGGCGTATCCGAGCAGTGGGCAACGTGACGGCTGGAGTTGGTGCGGGTGAAAACGGGCCACGCCGCGACGTCCGAGGTACTCCCGGCTGATCCACTGAGGCATAAAACTGACCCGCCATGCGCCGACATGCTGATTGGGCATCAGCACATAGCGCACCTTGGGCGTGTTTTGAATTTGCCGCAGCAGCAGATTGGCGTGATCGACAATTCGCCCGGTGGCAAACGGCCAGTAGGAGCCGACCCCTTCACTGGTCATCCCGGCCGTGTCGGTGATGCTCGGGTTGTCGTGGCCGCGCGGCGCCACCAAACGCCACAGCCACGCCAGACCCGCCGGCAGCACATGCAGGTAGCCCGCAATTCCGTAAGAAGGGCTTTCTTTGGTGCAGGGCGGCATCCGAATGCCGAAACTGCGAATCATGACTTCGACCGGCTCTTCGACGACATCCGGTACAAACCGTCGCGGCAGAATCACCCGCGGGTTCGGACACGGCAGACCGGGTTTGTCCTGCGCGTGATCCCAGATCAGACAGGTCGAATGCGGCACGCCTTCCAGGTTCAGAAAAATCAGTGGTTCCGGCGGGTGAATGGTAATCCCCTCAAGGTGCGGATCGGTGCCGTATTTTCGAATGTGGTTCAGCCGCACAAACCACGCCTGCTCGGCGTCTTTGGCGATCAGATACTCGGAGGTGTTTTGGTCCGTCGGCAGACACATCGCCATATCGTCGGTAACGGGATTCAGATGGCAGGCCTGGTTGAGCACCAGATACCGTTTTTTGCCGCTGATGATGTTTTCACCCAGCAAAAGCCGACCGTCTTCCTCACGGTGGACGTATTCGAGCATTTCACTTTTGCCGCCGCCGCTTGCGCCTTCGTGCATAATGGTGGTGATATTGTCGTAGGGCGTTACCACCTGGACGGTCGAGCCGTGCAGGGTCGGCCAGTTTTCGCTTTCGCCGAGGGTCAGCAACACGCCATAGACGCCTTTTTTGGCGCTGGGGCCGGGATACAGATTGTACGCGAAGACTTCGTGCAGGCCGCTGAGCCGGTTATGGACGACGATTTGTTTGCCGTTGAAATGGGTGTGGCGAAACGGCGGCGCCAGGTAGATCACGCTGCGAATCCGAAAATTGGCCGGTACGCTGTCCGGTCGAATCATCCCCTGCAAATCCGCCAGTCCGCCGACGAAAAAGCCCGCGTTCTTTGGCGCAATCAGCATGGCGCCCTGCCCGGAGTCGGCCTCAAACGCGCCGATGGTAAACAGGGTAACCACCAACTCCTGCGAGGCCAGCCATTGGAAGGTTTCCTCGCGAAGCGGCTCAAAAGAGGTTCCGAATCGCTGGTCAAACCGCGATTTATCGGTCTCGCCCACATCGGCGACGACCATACAATCCGGGTCGCGTCGGCGCATATAAGGTTCGACATAATTGACTGCCAGTCCGTTTTTGCAGCGGGTGACCGCGGCTTCAACCACTTTGCCTTTGTTGGGCACGTCATAAGCCACCTCAAAGAGGTCATCTCCGCAGCCGCCCATCGCCAGATTGAGGATCTCTGACCGACTTTTGGGATACAGGCAGCTCGGACAGCGATCCAGAATCGATTCAATCTGTTCCGGCAGTTCAAAAAGCCGCCGATTGATTTCAAAGTTCAGCATTTGTGTCATTATTCGCGTTCCATTATTGAAGGTTCAGTTCGGCATTTAGCGTTTTCATCAAATCCACAAATCCGGGAAAAGTAACATTCATCGCCTCGGCGGTGTCGATTTCCAGCGGCTCATCCAGCGCCAAGCCCGCCACCGCCAGCGCCATCACGATGCGATGGTCGGCATGCCCGCTGACCGAGCCGCCGGTCAGCTTTGCGCCGCCGTGAATGACCAGCCCGTCGGGCAATTGCTCGATACAGGCCCCGATTTTCGTCAGTTCGGCGGCCATACAGGCGATCCGGTCGGTTTCCTTCTTGCGAGCCTGCGGCACGTTGACCAGTCGCGTGGTCCCTTCGGCAAACGCCGCGGTTACCGCCATGGCCGGCAGGGCGTCAGGGGTGCGGTTCATATCAATCTCTATCCCTTTCAGGGCGGATTTTCGGACGCGAATTCCCGTCTGTTCCTGTCGAATATCGGCGCCCATTGCCCGCAGATAATCCGCAACGGCCTTGTCCGGCTGACTGTCGCCGAAGTCCAGCCCTTGAATGAGGACATCCTGTCCACAGAGTGCGCCCGCGCACAAAAAGAAAGTCGCACTGGAAAAATCAGCACAAATCCGCTCATCAAAGGCCGTATAACGCTGACTTCCCCGGATAGAAACAGTCTTTAAGTCGTTATTTTTATAATCAATCTGTTGTTTGTCGAGCCAGTCCAGCGTCATTTGTACATAATCCGGTTCATTGAGCAGGGTCACTTCAATCTCCGTGTCGTCGGCAGCCAGCGGACAGGCCAGCAGCAAACTGGACAGGTATTGACTGGTAAAACACGCAATCGAGGTCCGTCCCCCTTTGAGCTGACCTGAGACCATGACCGGGGCGCAGCCGTTATTCTTCAGCGACCGAATGTTTGCGCCGAGATCGTTGAGCGAGCTGATTAAATCGTTCAGAAGCCGGGTCTGGATTTGATGGTCGCCGGTGAAGGTGACCGCCCCGTCCGGATGGCCCAGCGCCGCCGAACCGAGGCCAAGCCGCAAGGTCGTCCCTGAATTTCCGATATCAATAATCTGATTTTGGTTTTCAATCCGTCCGCCGGTTCCGGTAACCACCCACTGATCCGGGTTGGATGTGTCGATCTCGGCCCCAAGGGCGCGCCAGCAGTCCGCCGCACTGAGCGTGTCGCTGGATATCAGGGGCCGGCGGAGACGGCTTTGCCCCTCGGCCAGCGACGCGACCGCCACGGCGCGAATCGTATGCGATTTTGAGCCGGGGATCGAAACCTGGCCTTTTAAGGTCGATTTTTTTGTCTTTAATTTCATACGTCGGGTATTCAAAATGTGTTGTTTAAAGGGAACAGAACAGATTACTCGGCAGTCCGACAAACGCCGCATTTTACACGCAGTGGCGCAATAATTTCAAATTTTTTTGAAAAAATCCTGTTTTTTTTATGTTTCGGGGGAAAATCTACTATAATAAAGCTGTCAGGGACGAGTCTATCGGACGTTTTATGGAAATGCGGCCACGGGTTTTTCTGGTCCCATAAAATGCTGGTTCAACAGAGTGGGCGTGTAACGCATCTTTGCGGGGTTGACATCGCAGCGTATTTCTGCTATACAAGTAGCTAAACTCACGAATGCCACTATCCGATAAGGTAAAGGATTATCGAACGTGCAAGCCTGTTGCGCCGTGCGTGCAGGCGACTGTTTTTAACGGCGAATACCCTTTAACTTATCAGGATGAAACGATGATGAAAAACGGAACTTTTTTTTCGGAGGGTGTCATGAGACACACGTTTTTGGCGGGGCTGGTATTATTTATCCTCATTTGCGGTTTTTCGTTCGCTCAGGAGTCTGCGTATCGCGAGGGTTATCTGCTGGTGCGGTTCAGTGAGACAGGCACTACGCCGGAAGCGAATATGGCACGTCAGATGGTTGTTCAGGCCGCCGGCGGCGGAACCATCGAAAAGATGTATCCGATGGTTCCCGGTCTTGGATTGGTCAAGCTGTCCGCCGGCGACGATGTCGCCGCGGCGCGCAGCCGATTTCAGGCTGCCATCGGGGTGCGCTACGCGGATCCGGACTATATGCTCTATCCCGCTTATGTTCCCAATGACCCTCTGTTTGAGGAGTTGTGGGGGATGCAGAATACCGGACAGACGGGCGGCACGCCCGGCGCCGACATCAGCGCGGTTCCGGCGTGGGACTTGAATACCGGCAGCCGCGACATCATTGTGGCAGTTACGGATACCGGCATTGATTATACGCATCCCGACCTGGCGCCCAATATGTGGGTCAACAAGGCGGAGTTATACGGCATCGCCGGCGTGGATGACGACGGAAACGGTTATGTTGACGATATTTACGGGTATGATTTCTATTGGGACGTATCCGATCCGATGGACGACCACTATCACGGTACCCATGTCGCCGGTACCATCGGCGCGGTCGGCAACAATGCGGTGGGTGTGGCCGGTGTGTGCTGGCAGGTCCAGTTGATGGCGTGTAAAGTATTCTGGCAAGGCGGCGGCATCATTCAGGGCGCTCTGTCAGGCGCGATCGAAGGGATTCAGTATGCGGTCTTGAACGGAGCGCATATTATCAATGCCTCGTGGGGATTTCAGAATTATCTGATGCCCGAACAGGTCAACTCGCTGCGCGATACGCTTGAGGCGGCCAAGGATGCCGGGGTGCTGTTTGTGATGGCGGCCGGAAATGAATCGAGCAATAATGATATCGTATTCGGTTCGCCTCAAAGTTTTCGATTGCCCAACGTCATTTCGGTGATGGCCACCGATCACAATGACCAGCGCGCCCTGTTTTCAAACTGGGGCAAGGTCACGGTGGATCTTGCAGCGCCGGGACAAAACATACTGAGTACTTTTCCCAATGAAGGCTATGGTTCCATTTCAGGGACCTCGATGGCTTCGCCGTATGTGGCCGGCGCTGCGGCGCTGGTGTTGTCGGAGAATCCGCACCTGGCGTATCAGGAAGTCAAACATATCCTGATGTCCACCGTCGATACCGTTGACGCACTGAAAGATTTGAGCGTCACCAGCGGTCGTTTGAATCTGTACCAGGCGGTGCAGGCCGCGCGAGCGGACGACCGTGTTCCGCCGACGCCGAATCCGGCTCAATGGGATATTGAGCCGACGGCCACGGGTTTGAACCACCTCGTGATGCGGGCCGCAAAGGCGACGGACATCTCCGGAGCGCTGTACGAGTTTCAGTGTCTGGAAGATGATTCGCTCAGCAGCGGCTGGCAGGCCAGTCCGTTGTACCAGGTCTGGAATGCCGCCGAGGGGCAGACCTATACCTTCCGTGTTCGTTACCAGGATCAATCGCAAAACAAGAATACCGGCCACTGGTCGGAGGCGGTGGAGGCGGAAACCGCGGCGGTGGTGGATACGCTGATTCCGGCGCCGAGTCCCTCGCGATGGAAGGCCGTGCCGAGACGGATGGGCGCCACGTTGAGGATTATGATGGAAGTGGAGCCGGCCTACGATGAAAACGATGTGGAATATCGATTCGAGTGCGTCGCTACCACGAACCCCTATTACAATGATCCCAATTTCCCGGAACGCATCCTTGAGCTGGGCACGACCACGCCGAGCGGATGGACGGATGATACAATCCATAATGTGACTGTTAATCAGCCGCTGGAACTCGGTTTTCGGTATGTGTTCGAGGCGAAGGTGCGCCAGAAATATGAGCGCGACTTAAATGACGGACGGACGGACGCCGATTATGAAACCGTCGCTGCGCCGGCCAAGGCCGTTATTGTCGGCCCTCCTCCGCGAACGCTGGAAGTGCCGTATCCGTTTACAACCATTCAAGCGGCGATTGATGCGGCCAACGACGGCGACACCGTTGTGGTCAAGCCGGGTGTATATACCGGCGGCGGCAACCGCAACCTGGTCTTTTACGGCAAGGCGATTACATTGCGCAGTGAAAATCCGGACAATCCGGCTATTGTGGCTGCAACCATCATTGATCCGCAGGGTGTTCAGGAAAGCGCAGATCATAGTCCGCGCCGGGCGTTCCATTTTGGGGTTGACCTCGAGCTGTACCCGGCGGAAGGTCGGGATACGGTTGTCAGCGGCTTTACCATTCAAAATGCGTACGCGGTCAATGGTCCGAAAACCGCGCCGCCGCAGGGGGGCGATCCGAATGGTCTGGATGCTTTCGGCGGCGCCATCCTGGCGCAGAACGGCGCTTCACCGACCATTGCCAATTGCGTTATTCGGGATAGCTTCGCTCAGGGGCAGGACGGACGCGACGGACGCAACGGCAATAATGGCGCAAACGGTGCAAGCGCCCAAGAGGACGGCGCCGACGGCGCCGACGGCGCTGAGGGGTCGCCGGATATTGTGTTTTACATCTTGCCGGTTAACGGCACGGCGATTCGAAATACGAGTGATGTGCTGACGCTTGAAGCGCGTATAGCGGTGGCGGGAATTGATACGGTTCTTTTAGGCGGTCCGATCATGATGTATCTGCCTGACGGAACCGAGTTGGGTTATACGGTTGACCTGACGGCAGATGATATTGATTCGATGCTTGAAATTACGCTGCGCGAAGGTCCTGACGGCGATGTGCTGGACGAGATTTTCGTGGCGGACATAACCGATTTGCCGACTTACACGGAATATGTTTTCAAGCGGGCTGAAACGATGCCGCCCACGCCCGATTGGCCTGATGTGATCGGCAGCGGCGATGATCCGAATGATTGGTTTGACGCTCCGCCGGAAGGTACGGAACCGCTGTGGTATATGTCAGCCCTGAAAGCCGGCGATGGTTCCTTTGCCGATGCGGCGGGCTGGAGCGATCCGGCGGAACTGGCGGCCGGAACGGTTCAGTTTAGTGTGGATGGCCAGACCAATTGGCTTGAGACGTATGCCGAAGGCTGTTTGTATATGCGGGTCAGCGACGACGGGGGGCAAACCTGGGGGGCGGCGCTGCGCGTCGTGAATGAATACGACGGGATGCCGTTTGTTGGTTCGGTCGAATCAGACCAAGGGCTGATCTTTCTCCAGTCGTCGGATCCGTGGCTTCCTGAAGAGGCATGGACGCCTGTGGGCGAGATCATTGTAACCGGTTCGTTCTACCATGGCCGGGCTTTGAGTCGAACGGTTATTTTGACGCGCCAAGAGAGTGTGATTAATGCGACGATTGTGGACGATCCGGATAGTCCGGTGTTGTGTCGTGTGCTGAACAACGGGACGCAGGAAGTGACCGTCGAAGTTCGTTATGGTGGTCTGGTTTTATCCGAGACATATTATGCCGTAAAAGGCGCCGGTGGCGACAGCGGCCAGGCGGGCGGCGCCGGTCAGGATGGCGGGGACGGCCAGCGGGGCCAAGACGGCGAACGCGGCGGCGACGGCGGCATCGGGCTGGGCGGTGCGATGTATTTCGAGGCCGGCAGCTCCCCGCTGATCCGAAAAGTGACTGTTGAAAACTGTTTTGCCATAGGCGGCGACGCCGGCGCCGGCGGTAACGGCGGCAACGGCGGCGCTGGCGGGGACGGTTCAGACGGCGGCGACGGCGGCGACGGCGGCGATCCGTCGGATGACATCGAATTGCCGGAAGGTTTTGATGAATGGTTTGATCTTCCGGATACCAGTTTGAGCGCCGGCGGGGCCGGCGGTCCCGGCGGGGCCGGTGGTAACGGCGGTCGGGGCGGCGACGGCGGACGCGGCGGCGACGGCGGCTGGGGCGGCGCTGCGGCGGCGGGTGCAGTTTTCTTTGAAAGTTCGTGTCTGCCCGACGTGGAAGACAGCGTCTTTGTCGGCAACACAGCCATCACCGGCTTGGGGAATGTGGCCGGGGCCGGCGGTAACGGCGGTAACGGCGGCGCCAGCGGGGCCGGCGGTTCGGGCGGCTCCGGCGGCGGAGATGCTCCGGATGGTGAAGATGGCCCTGACGGTCAGGGCGGCGACGGCGGTCGCGGCGGCGACGGCGGCGACGGCGGCCTGAATGGTTTTGGAAAAGGAATTACCATGGACGGCGCTATCGGCGGCGCCATTGTGCTGGAGTTTGATTGTCGAATTTCCATTACCGGATGCAGATTTGAAAATAATCTGTCTTCCGATTTGGTCGAGTCCTTCAGCTATGACGGCGGGGCCGGCGGCAACGGCGGCGACGGCGGTGAAAACGGCGGCAATGGCGGCGACGGCGGCAACGGCGGTACAGGCGGCAATGCCGGCGACGGGAATGCGGTCGGCGCTGGCGGGGCCGGCGGCAATGGCGGCGCCGGGGCGAATGAGGGCGGCAACGGCGGCAATGGCGGCTCCGGCGGCCCCGGCGATCCCGGCGGCGCTGGTGGTTCCGGCGGTGCAGCCGGCCAAAACGGCCAGTCCGGCGACAACGGCGCTTCCGGCGGAGGTCTTATTCCGACGCGATTCAACCGATCGATGGGCGGGGCGATATTCCTTTACGATAATGTCAACTTGACTGTGTTGGATAGTGCATTTCTGGATAACCAGTCTGAAGGCGACCACGGCGGCGCTGTCTGTGTGTTCTTCAGCGGCTCGTCGATGACGTTTGGAGATACGCTGTTTGAAGGCAACCAGGCCGGCGGCGAAAGCCGCGGCGACGGCATGGGCGGCGGCGCCGGCGGCGCTATCCATGCGTATGGTACGACTTTTTTGGATGTCTTCCGATGCACGTTTCTGTATAACAGAGCCGTCGGCGGCGGGGACGGCGGCGCCATCAATTATTTGCCGTCTTATACCGGTCCGCTGGGTCCCCTGACGGTTACCGACAGCGTCTTTACCGGCAATCGGGCCGGGCCGGCTGTTACAACAACGGCGCTGACCAGCGCCGGCGGCGCCATTAACATTGACATCGAGGGGGCGTTGAGGTGGCGTTATCCTGAGGTACAGATCTTCCGAAGTTCCTTTACCAGCAATATGGCTGAATACGGCGGCGGTCTGGCCGCGGTGGAGGCGGATATGACGATTGAAGATTGTCAATTTACCGCCAACCGGGCCGAGTTCGGCGGCGGGGCGTATTGGTGGTATTCCAATGCCCAGATAACGAATTGTGATTTCGTTCAAAACAGCGCCGAACAGCTTATTAACAGTCCCAACCCCGGCGCTTTGGGCGGTGCATTTTACGCCGGCAACTCCTCGGCCAATGTGACGAATGCGACCTTTATCGCCAACAGCGCCGATCATGCCGGCGGTGCGGCCTTTGTTCTCGGACCCTGGTATTATGTCGCCTATGACTTGGGCGATGACGATGCGGTCCAGGCCTTTACCAATTGCTTGTTTGTGGAAAACGAGGCCGGTCTCAGCGGCGGTGCGGTGGCGGTGATGAACGGCGGCGATCCGGCGTTTCGCTTCTGCACGATGACGGAAAATACCGTGATTGATTATGTGGGGCACGGCGGTGCGATCAGTTGCGGTTATGACCATTTCGCGGGCCAATGGGACGAGGAATGGGACGAATGGGAGGGTCTGTTCTCCAGTTATGTGCTGGTTGAAAACAGCATTTTGTGGGACAACCTGGCCGTATTCGGTCCGCAGGCGGCCGTCGGCGATCCGCTGAAGGCCTACAATCTGCCCAGTACGCTTGAACTGTCTTATACCAACATCGAAGAGGGCGTCGAAGGGATTTATCTGGGCGAACCGTATGGGAATCCGTGGGTCTTTGATGCCGGCGGTTTGCTGGACGCCGATCCGATGTTTATCCAGGCCAAACAGCCCAACCCGGCCGATCCGACCACCCGGACGTTTTATCTGTCCCAGACCGCTGCCGGCCAGTTTGAGCCGGACAGCGCGTCTGTCAACAGCGGTCTCGGCAGTGCGGCTGAGCTTGAAACGCTGCTTGGTTTCCCGGTGACCACACGAACCGACCACGAGCCGGACACGGACATTGTGGACTTGGGATATCATTATAACGCTGCGGCGCCGGTCGATTCGTTCCGTCTGGATATTGCGGTTATTGTGGCCGATTATTATCCCTTTGGTAAATTGGTTGCCGAATACAGCCGGGACGGCGTTCCTCAGAGCATTGAGACGGACGGCGTCGAACCGAGTCATATCGAGATCAAACAAGGTGTGCATGTCCGACTGATCGCGGTGCCGGATGATGAGAAGTACCGCGTTCGCAAATGGGTGGGAACCGACGATGACAGGTCGTTCGAGCTGCTCAATCGAGCGACGATGTCCGGGCCGCGGAATGTACAGGTCGAGTTTGAGCTGGCGATTGCCAAACGGCTGTTTGTGCCCGAATCGTATCCGGGGATTGAGGACGCCGTCCAGGCGGCGCGGTCAGGTGATACGGTTGTACTGGCGCCGCGGACGGGACAGCCCTATACCATTACCAATCCCGAAGGCATCAACTTCGGCGGCAAGCAATTGAAACTGACTTCGATCAATCCGCTGGACCCCGATATTGTGGCCAATACGGTCATCGATGTTCAGGGCAATCGATACAATCGCAAACGCGCGTTTATTTTTAATAACGGCGAAGACGAAAACACCGTGATTGAAGGCATTACGATTCGCAACGCCTTCTGGGCCGGGGCGGTCGGGCTGAGCGGGGCGCTGGATACCGGCATCTGGCCGCCGGATCCGTCGATTGATCCGCCGCCTCCTGTGCGTGCGCTGTCGGGTCTGGATGCCGTGGGCAACGGTTATGGCGGCGCGATTTTGGTTGCCAACGGCAGTTCGCCGATTATCCGGCACGTCGTGTTTGAAAACTGTACGGTCGCCGGCGGGATCGGCGGCGATGGAAATGACGGTTACCCGCAGAATACGCAGGGTCTTGAGGGCGATATTGACGGCCAGTCAGGCGGTCACGGCGGCGACGGCGCCGGTAACGGCTACGGCGGCGCCATTGCGGTCATTGAGGGCAGCAACCCCGTCATTCAGCATTGCGTTTTCAGGAATAACCGTGCCACCGGCGGCTGGGGCGGTATCCCCGGCCACGGCGGTTTCGCTGTGGGCAACGGACGTTACAGTTGGGGCGGCAACGCCGGCAACGGGCGCGGCGACGGGCGCGGCGGCGCCATCTATATTGAACAGGGCTGTAACCCGCTTGTTACCGACAATGAATTCAAAAACAACTTTGCACGGCTGGGGTATGTCTCCAGCGGCGGCTTGGCGCGCGGGGGCAATGAATATCCCGATCCGTGGCATGAACAGAACTGGCCGATCGAGGCGCGTCACGGCGCAGCGGGATTTTTGACCAGCGAAGGGACCGTGGCCGGCGGAGCGGTGTTCTACGGCCAGGGCTACAAAAGACCTGAACAGCCCGGTGTTCCCAAAGAGGCGGATCTCAAGAATACCGTTTTTGAGAACAACAGCGCTTATATGTCGATTGCAAGCAATCTCGTGTTGACCTATTATACGATTGAAGGCGAAGCGTATGACTTTACCCGGGGCGGTGCGGTCTATGCCGATCCGAACGTGACGCTGGCGATTGACAATTGTCAGTTTACGGGCAATCTGGGCGGCGCGGTGTATGCCGATACGGGGTCTGCTCTGACGATAACCCGAAGCCGCTTCGAGGATAATGCGACGTATGATCCCGAATTGGGCAAAGAGAGCATCCTGAATTTGGAGTTGTATTATATTCCCGGTCTGACCGAGGCAAGCGATCCGCCGGCCGGCGCCATTACGGTGGCGGTTGATGCGGCCCAAACGCCGATGATCACCGATTGCGAATTTATCGGCAATCTGAGCGAAGGCTCCGGCGGCGCGATTCAGACCCAAAGTGATATCACCATCGGGAACAGTTCGTTTGCCGCCAACGATGCGATTCTGCGCGGCGGGGCGCTGTTTGCGTATCATCATATCCCCGACCCGAACACCGATACGCTGCTGGTGAATCTGTATGATACGGACTTTACGTATAACAGTTCGGATGAACTG
>DSDR01000299.1 GCA_011048645.1 Phycisphaerales bacterium | reverse complement strand
CGGCGTTACGCGATCGATTTCTTCAATGAATGCGTTGACGGCGTTGATCTTGCTTTCCATATCCGTTACGATGATGTTGCTTGTGCCCGGATTGGCGGAAATCGACCCTAATTCGGAGATGAAGCCGCGCAGCGCGCGTTCGACTTCGGCGACGTCGGCGTAGGTGATGCGATAGACCCGGCTGATGAGTCTTTCGCGTGCCTCAAAGACTTCTTCTTTGGGCACGACGCGAATCATATGATCCGTTGCCACATAGCCGAAGCCGTGCACTTCAAGAATGTTGTTCAGCGCCTCGCTGAGCGGGATGTCTTTGAGCACGGCGGTCACTTTGCCCTGAACCTTGGGACTTTTGATAATGTCCACATTCGCCTGTTCGGCCAAAATCATCAGGACGTCGTCGATGTTGGCGTCTTTGAAGTCCACACTGATAATCTGCTGCATTCGTTTTTGCACCGGACTCATCAGGGCCGCATGGCTCTGGGGCGCTGCGTTTTTTTCGACGGCCTCAATCGGCGTCATAAAGCCGACCAGCGTCAGTGTCGCCGCCAGGGCCGCGATGTATCCTCTTTTGTATCTGTTCATTTTTTATCCTTGTCGAATGTATTCCGTATTAACAATGCCTGTCTGCGACTTCTTGCAACGTCCGTATTCTGACGTTTATATCGTGATGGCTATTGAACGCTTTGAGTCCATCGTTGTCCGTCTTTTTCAAACTCAACGAGACGGGGCGAGATACGAACGATTTTGGCGCCGTTGACGAATTGTCCGACCAGCACCACCTGTTCATTGATGATGGCCGAGGGCTTTTCGCTGCTATAGACGATGCCCTGCACGGTCCATTGCGGCACGGCTTCGGTCGATTCGCTGCCTGTCAGTATGATCGCGGGTTCCGGCATCACCAGCGGATCCCGCAGCGTCGCCGGCAGCGGTTCGGGAAACGTCCATGTGTCCGGATCGATCGGCTTGGGGGTTTTAGCGGAGGGTTCGATTTCCTGATCCGGATCGGTCTGTGTGGTGTTTGAAGTCGCCCCGCCGATGCCGCCGAGCGTCACCGTCAGCGTCGCAACGAACACGACGCTCAAAACGGCGACAAGCATGATCATGACTTTTTGTCGGCGTTCGGTCGCGTGGGAATCGTCGCGTTTTTTTGTTTTGGTCAGGGATCGGACGGCGGTTTTGAGCCACGACGGCTCGGTTGTGCAGGCCGCTTTCGGTACGGGTTTGGGACGAGACGCACAGGGAGCCGAAGGGGGTGTTTGGCTCTGCGCTGTCGGGGCAGACGGCGACGATGACGGCGCGGCGGACGGCTCGTCGTCCATTAAACGGCGCAGCACCGAGCCGGATCGCGCCGAGGGATTGTCCGGTCGCGGCACGCCGTCAAAGATGGAAGACACCTGTTTGTGAAGCCCGGATTTGCTCATAGTCTATCTCTTTCGCTAATTGGGTATATTCGGTCGCGCCTGAACTGCACGGGTCGTATGTGAAGATCGACTGGCCGGCGCCGGGCGCCTCAGCCAGACGGATACAGCGATGAATCACGGTTTGAAACACCAGGTCGCCGAAATACTCGCGCATTTGCTGTTCGACCTGTCGGGCCAGCAGCGTCCGTCGTTCGGCCAGGGTCAACAGGATGCCGCCGACCTGAAGTTCAGGATGAAACCGCTGACGCACGACATCGACCGTCTCCAGCATTTGACGCAGCCCTTCAATCGCATAGTAATGCGTCTGAACGGGGACAATGATTTCCGCGGCGGCGACCACGGCATTGAGCGTCAGCAGACTCAGCGACGGCGAACAGTCGATAATGCAGTAATGATAGCGTTGCCGGACGGCTTCGAGTCGGTCGCGGAGCACATATTCACGATCATACAGGCGGGTCAGGTGCGATTCGGCGCCGCTGAGCAGTACGTTGCTCGGCGCAACGTCCAGGGTTCCTATCGGCGAAGCGCACACCACCAGCGGCAGCGGGACTGACGGATTGAGGATCACATCGAAGATGGTTCGTTCACACTCTTGCGGCGTCAGTCCCATGGCCAGGGTGGCGTGCCCCTGCGGGTCCAGATCGATCAGCAGGGTGCGATACTCCTGCCGGGCCAGGGCCGCGGCCAGATTTACGGCCGTGGTCGTCTTGCCGCATCCGCCTTTCTGATTGGTTATCGCTATCGTTCGCACCGATACGGGTCCTTTGGCACAGCGGTTTAGGGAATCGCCTGAGCGCGTTGCGCCGTTTCGGCGGGGCGCTCGTTGCGGATCAGATACGAAAGCATCATTTGGACGGCGGCTCGACGGTCATCCTCGTCGCTTCGGCGCAGTTCAATCGATTCGACAAACAACGCCGGCCGATGTCGTTCCAGGCCGTTGATAAACGCCGCCACATTCGGATAATCGGCGACAAATTCCACGGTCAGCCAGCCTTCGGCAATGCGCCGGTTTGTTTCAATCGTTTTTTCGGGGGTATGCTCGGGGAAGCGCGTCTCAAATTGTTTCAATCCGAGCGACTTTGCCAATTGTCCTACCTGAAATATCAGCGTCGATTCGTCCGCGGCCGGACAACTGAAGGTATCGAGGGTGGTTTTTGCCTGTTCAAGCCGGTTGCGCATTTGCTGTCGGGTTTCTTCGCGAGCGGCGTTACGGGCCAGGGCCAGTTGTTCGCGGGTCTGGAGCACATTGATTTGCGCCTGCCGGATCGCCGCCGCCTGCGGCGCGCCGAACATCGCCGACCCGGCAATCACGGCTCCGATGCAGACCAGCCAAACTACCCCGATGAGGATATTCCAGACAGACGGTTTATGTTTCATAAGCGACTTACCTCTGTTCTTTCAACAGCAGTTCGATTTCATAGAACATGGCTTTTGTTTCGTTTAGTTCGCGCTGCTGCCGCGATGTGGTGCGTATCTCGCGAACCAGCGGCGCCAGCGCCGGCGAATGGTTCAGCCGATTTAGAAAGGTCTGGACCGCCGTATCGGTGTCCGTGCCTTCAAAGCCGTACAGCGCCAGCCGCAGCGTTCGATTGACCACCGGCTCAAAACGGACCTTGCCGCTGTCTTCGTCTTCGATTCGTTCGCGCCGTCCGTTTCGTCTGAATTGGATTTCGCGCAGGACGATATCCGGCGGCAGTTTTTCAGCGATCTCGACCAGCGCCGTCGAGGCGACCAGTCGATAACGCAGCAAACACCCAATCTCCTCAATCAATGTGGACAGGTCGCTGAGTTGTCCGCGAAGTTCGGTCAGGACGCGAATGTCGTCGGTGTAATCGATTAACTGTGCTTCGACTTCGGCGGCGGTTTGCTGAAGCGCTTC
Organism: Phycisphaerales bacterium; assembly: GCA_011048645.1. Classification (GTDB taxonomy): domain Bacteria; phylum Planctomycetota; class Phycisphaerae; order Sedimentisphaerales; family Anaerohalosphaeraceae; genus T3Sed10-213. The sequence continues at coordinate 16,097 of DSDR01000299.1, read as the reverse complement.
TGCTTGAAGGCGTCCGCGCTGCAGATCGGCGGCAAAGGCGACCGTGGCCCCGACCGGTATCAGCAACATCGCCACCCGCAGCGCCGCGCGTTTCAGATTGACTCGGCGGGGGCGTCCTTTTCCTTGCAGCAAATCGATTTCAAACATGGCTATATCGTCCTCATGGCAAGACCCGTCGCCGCCGTAAAGGCGGGGCCTCGGGTATTCAGCAGATCGGCGCCGGGTATTCCGGCGTCCACGTGAATCGTTTCAAAGGGGTCAAAGACTGCCGTTTCGGTTGGCAGTGCGTCGCAAAGCAGCTCCACCAGCAAGCTGATTTGCGCGCCGCCGCCGCACAGATAGACCTTCTGAACCGACTGTCCTTTTTCACGAGAAGCGTAATACTTCAATGTTTCATTGATGCTCATCACCAGTCCGCGGGCGGCATGGTGAAACGCCATCAGCATGTCGTCTGGGATCGGCTTTTTTGATGCGCCCCACAACCTATCCCGCACCGTATCGGGGTCGGATTTGAGGGTCTGGCAAATCTGTTCGATGATCGTTTGAACGCCCATATTCAAATCCCGCACAAAGGGAAGGCCGTCGGCGCCGAGCAGAATGATATGGGTAGAATGCCGTCCGATATCAATCAACGCCGCGGTATGATAGCGGTCCAGATCGTCCAGCGCCGACAAACAGTTCAGCGCCGCCAGTCCGTCGGCGTCGATCAGGGCCGTTTTGGCGCCGGCTTCTTTGACCAATCGGCATCGCTCGCTAATGGTCTGTTCGACGCCGACGACCAGGACGCCGCTGAGTTTTTTCGGCGTTTGGCCCTCGCCGGTCGCCGATTCGAGCAATTGATAATCCAGCACGCTGCTGCGCATATCCATCGGGCACACCTGCTGGGCCTCAAAATGAACGGCTTTTTCAATTTGGGATTGCGGCATCATCGGAAACGAAAAACCGCGAACCACGACATCCGGACCGGCCAGGCCGCAAACGACATGGCGAACCGAGATTGCCGAGGTTTGTTTGATGCAGTCGCGCAGCGCATCGAGGGTATGGGCATACTGCCCGGCTTTGTCTTCGGGATCAAAAGGGGCGATATCCGCCCAGGCTGCGCCCGTTGCCGACCAGCCGGTTGTCCCAGGTCGCAGCGCCACCAGTTTGACGGCGCCGGAGCCGATGTCCAGGCCGATATGCCCGCGTTGAGCCGGTTTGAAGCATTGTTTTAATAGCCGCATCTGTCAGACCTTTCTGATGACTCAGTCGTCCTTTGAGGCCTTCTTTGGTTTTGTCTATTGTCTCAACTGTTTCTATCGGATCAGCGGGCGTTGCACTTAACCGGCATTTTACTGCCGATCATTGAACGCTATGTTGCCGCCGCCGGCTTAAATCTCTTCCCAGCGCACGACCGCAAATCGTATCGCCTCGTCGGTTATTTTGACTTCCTGGAGGGCCTTGTCATAATACACATTGCCGCTGTTTTTCAGCTCAAAGTTGTCCGCAATGATTGAACCGTAGGCGTTGCCGCCGTTGTGCAGGGTCACAACGGCGTTCGGGGCATAAACCGCACCGTAGAAATCGGTGTCATTTTTCAGGTTGATTTCTTGGTCGTCGCCGATTCCATAAAGCTTGAATTTGGATGGCGTCAGACTTTCATTGTTGACGCCGGAGGCGTTTTTGGCGTCAAAATCGCCCGCCAGATACATCTTCAGCGAACCGTTCTGACTAATGACGATTTCGGCGCTGTTGCCGAGCGAGACATCACCAGCTACCACCAGCACACAATCGCCTTCGACTTTCAGTTGTCCCCCGATTTCGACGCCGCTGTAGATGCCGCTGTCCGAAGCGGTCAGGATGAGGGTTCCTCCCTTCTTTTTGTCAGACAGCAGTCCCTGGTTGCCGCCCGGCAGCGTCGGCGCGCTGACCGGATCCAGCGGCGGCTCAAACAGCAGGGTGAACATTTCGCCTTTGACGTCGCTTCGGTTTTTCGTGTCCACCACGACATCCGGATCGCCGCCCGGACCGACATAGACATCGCCATAAACTTCCACATTGTTTTTTATATCAATGCTGCCTTTTTTATTGCTGAGCGTACCGATGTCCGCCCGTAAATTCTGCTGCGACAGATCCGCCGAGTTGAATCCCTTGACCGTCGATTTGCTTTTCAGTCCGAGATCCTGCCGCGAAAGCACCGCATAATTCATTGCAAACGGGCTGGTCAGTTTGACCGTGGCCCGAACGGTGCGCGTTGCGGTTCCCGACCGCCCGACGGAGGTGATGGTATATCCGATCGCCGGCGCGCCGCTGGATGTGACCGTATAGTGGGCGTTGACGCCGGCCAGCGGTTCGGCGGTCCAGGTCGGCAGGTCATTGATCGTCCACAATCCGGCCTCAAGCGCTTTGTTCATCACGTACAGCGCCCGTTCAATGCCCGCTTCGGCGGCGTAATAGGCGGCGATATCGGTGCTGCTGCTGATGGAACGCAGACGTGCATCGCGTCCGATCTGCAGCATGGTCATCCCGCTGATCGACAGCAGCAGCATCAAAATCACCACCAGTCCCAGTGCGGCGCCGCAGCGCGGCTTTGAGCGGTATGGTTTGTTGCGTCGAATCGTCTGCATCGTTTATCCTTCAGAAGTTATGCCGTACCGAAGAACAGATCGACGGCGGCAGGGCGTCGTCCAGATAGTGAAGGACCATCTGCACCGCCTGCCCCTGCACCTCGAACCGCACATCGGCCACTTGGGTCGCCGCCGTAAATTGCCGAACCGGTTGGCTGTCGTCCGGCAGCCAGGCGTCGGGACGCATCCGGCCGTACTCGATCATAAAATCCGTACCGGACAGATAAAACCGGGCATAGTGTTCCGGTATGTCCGCCGTTGAGCCGGACTGCCAGTAATACAGTTCAAGCGATCGGTTGTCTGTCCCCAGCACCGCTTTGCGATAGGTGGCTTTTCGGCAGATGCTGTCAAATGCGCGATGGACGGTAAACGTATCCACCGCTTCCTGCCGATAGACGCGCCCGAACAGCGTTGTCCAGTGCTTCTGCCCGTACACCATCAGCGTGCCGACGATCAGCGCGACCATCCCAACGAGTACGGCGCCGGTGACCAGCTCGATCAGGGTAAAACCTCGTCTGTGCTGTAAGGTATGGATCGTTTTCATCGTGTCTTATCGACTGCCATAAGCGGAATATCGAACTTCTCGCGCCGTCTCGTCCAGCGGTCCGGCCTGGTAATCCGCACGCCAGGCCGCGGCCACATTCAGGACGCGCGGCTTGTCTTCCGTGGCCTCGCTCCAGAAGCAGGTCAGATAATAATGCACATCATCAATCTGTACCTGATAACGCCCCAATACGCGGAAGGATCGGTCCAAAGCGTCCGGCGCCGCCGGCCCGATTGGTGATGGAGTCATCGCCGGCGAGGTCTGCCACCATGTTGTCGGATCGTAATCGGACGAGCCGCCCAGTCCTTTCCAGCCGTCCAGCACCAGTTTGGCCAGTCGGGCAGCGGCGGCCTGGGCTTCGGCGTTGCGCACATCGCGCGCGGCAACGTACTGATACCCCAGCGACCCGACCGCCAAAATGCTCAAAATCAGCGTCGCCAGAATCAGCTCCGTCAGGGTAAATCCGTTTCGGGGCGTTGTTCTGTCTGATTGATCTGGTGTTTTCATCATAATCCGAAATCCGAAGCCTTGCCCTCGGCGAGCCGCCGGTTGTCCGGCAGCGCCGCGATCAGGCGATGCGATAAAAAAGCGGAGAAGGTCCCTCCTGCTCCGCTTTTTCGGTTCTCGTCTTCAGGCCGCCTTTATTGCCAGGAGCCGTCGGCGCTGAGTGTTCGCGTGCCTGACGGGGCGTTGGACTGGCTGCCGGTCACGCGAACGGTCGCGATGCCGTTCTCATCGACCGCCAGAATGCGATAGTCGCCGGCGCTGAAATAGGTGCCTTTCAGGTCTTCTTCGGTAAAGCCCAGCGCCGTTCTTCGTGCATTGTTGCTCAGTGCGCCGATCAACCCGTCGGCGCTGCCGGTTTCGGCGAACCGCACCCGCACGGCCGAGCGAATGGTGCCGGCGGTCGCATGCGCCTCGGCCCATTTGGCCGATTCGACCCGACCTCGCATCAGCGGTACTGACGCCGCGGCCAGAACGCCGACAATCAGAATCACAACCATCAGCTCGATCAAGGTGAATGCTTTTACGTGTTTCATTGCAACAACTCCTTAAAAAAGTAAATGTTCATTCGACGATTTTTGTTTTTCTATCGTCTTTTATCGTCGCGTTACGAAACCGGCGACTTAACCAGAAAGTTCATAATTTTTTTGACCCGATAATAGCGCCCTTGAATTTGTCTTTTTCAGGACGCCGACATGGAAAACAGCGGCATATACATCGCCAGCAGCACCACCAGCACGATGGCGCCGACCGAGACAATCAGAATCGGTTCGAGCAAACTGAGCAGCGAGCTGATCAGCAGATCCACCTTGCGCGCGTAGTATTCGCTTGTTTTTTCGAGCACATCGGACAATGAACCGCTTTCTTCGCCGATGCGCACCATTTTGACGGCCACGCCCGGAAAAAATCCTGACATTTCCATACTCTGAGAAATATTGACGCCTTTGGTCAGGCGGTTGCGTGTGTCCAGTACGCCGCGGCGAAGAATGTCATTGTTGGTCATTCCCGCCAGAATGGTAAAGGCGTCGATAATCGAAACGCCCGATGCGACCAGCGTGCCGAGCGTTCGACAAAAGGTGGCCACAAAGGCCATCTTGATAATGCTGCCAAAAACCGGCGTCTTGAGCGTCAGCCTGCACAGCCGTGTATTACCGGAGGGGGTTCGTGAGTACAAAAAGACGGCCACGGCCGCGACGACCAGGCCGGTGAGCAGAAACGGCATATTTCGCATCAGCGTTTCATAGACCGCCATAAACCCGCGGGTAAAGGCCGGCATATCGTCTCCCAATTCGTCCAGCATCAGGGAAAAACGGGGGATAATCAGCGTCATCATCACCGTGACAATCAGGACGATAAAGCCCGTGACGAACAGCGGATAGGCCAGCGCGCCGCGGACTTTGCGAACGAGCTTGTCGCGATTGTCGTAGTGCTCGGCCAGCCGTTCAAGGGTCGCGGTCAGCGATCCGCTCGAATCGCCGGCGGCGATCATCGCGCAGCCCAGCCGACCAAATATTTTTTCGTAAACCGCGATGCTGTCGGCCAGCGGTTCGCCGCGCTCCAGTCGAACGGCGATGTCCTTGAGCGCCGATTCAAACGTGCGGTTGGGCATCTCATCGGCAATGGTGGTAATGGCGCTGATAATCGGCAGGCCGCCGCCGAGCATCGTGGCAAGCTGCCAGCAAAACGCCGACAAGTCCTGAGATTTGACGCGACGGCCGGCGGCCGGTGCGTTTTTGTTTTTGGGCGCTGCGGTTGCCTCTTCGAGCGAGACCGGCGTTAACTGCTCCTGGCGCAGCAGCGTCAATACCTGCTCTTTGCTCTCGGCGGTCTTGACGCCCTGCTTGCAGGCCCCGTCCGAATCCCAGGCGGTATAGGCATACGTCTTCATTGAACAGTTTGTATTCCGATATTCGACAAGCGGATTTCGTTACCTGACTTCTAATATTTTTTTATAAAGGTTAAAAAAGAAAGAAACATCTATTTTTAAATAACCGCTGTATGTGTCGTCTTTTTTGAGTAGAAGGTTTTGTCTTCTCAATAAAAAACTTTGCTGCTGTTGGGCGCCATTTTCCTGTTCCGATAAAAATACAAGTCGTCATACAGCGATTGGGTTCCGGAGCGGATATTTGCCTTTTTCACGGGTCGCCGCCTGAAATCCGAAAAAGGCTCAAAGCGATGATGCGGTTCCGGAGCGTCCGATAAGCGACGGCACTTTCATAGCCGTATTGAAAAGTATGAGCTGTTGTGGTATAATATGGCAATAAGTACCAGTACCATTTATTTGGAGAAAGGGTGGCTGATATGAACAGAGATAAGATCGCGTCAAATTCTCTCAATACGGCGCCGTGTTCGGAGAATGCCGCACAGGATGTTTCAGACCCGCCGACGCTTCTCGGCTGGGAATGGCTTGATCGACCGGCGATGCTTGTGACCGCCCTCGGTGTAGCGGGACTGCTGCTGTCCTGGGCCGGACAGACAGTCCAGCGGCTGTTCTTTTTTCGGTTTCCGCCGCCGTGGGCATGTTGTATTCTTGTCCTTGGGGGATTGTCGCTGTGGGTGATCGCGGTCTGTGCCGAACAGGCGCGTCGCGACTATCGACCCCAATCGGATCCATCGCCGAAAAGCTGGCGAAATTTTTGACCGACGTCTTCGTCGTCATTAACGGTCTTCGGCAAACGTGACGCGCAGCACTTCTTCGGGGGTGGTCAGGCCGGCCAGCATTCGTGAGACGCCGCTGGAGAACAAATCGCCCCAGCCTTTGGAGCGGGCGGCGCTGCGCATCTGCGATTCTCGGGCGCCGGCGGCGATGGCTTCGCGCATCTCGGCGTCCATCGGCAGAAATTCAAAGATGGGCAGTCGCCCTCGATAGCCGGTGTTGCTGCAATGCGGGCAGCCTGCGGCTTTATAGAGTTTAGCGCTGTCCAGTTGCTCGGGCGTCAAATGCAGCTGCTGTACCAGTTTTTCATCCGGCGTCAGCGGCTGACGACATTTTTCACAGACCCGCCGCACCAGGCGCTGGGCAATCACCAGATTCAGCGTGGAGGCCAGCAGATACGGCTCCAGTCCCATATACACAAACCGGCTGATGGCGCCCGGAGCGTCATTGGTGTGAAAGGTGCTGAGCACCAAATGACCGGTCAGCGAGGCCTTGATGGCGATTTCCATTGTTTCTTTGTCGCGGATTTCGCCGATGAGAATGATGTCCGGGTCCTGTCGCAGAATCGACCGCAGACAGGCGGCAAAGGTCAGTCCGATGTCCGGTTTGACCTGGGTCTGGTTGATGCCGCGCTGACGATATTCGACCGGATCTTCCACGGTCGTGATGTTTTTGCGAGGATCTTTCAGGGCGTTCAGCGCCGAATAGAGGGTGGTGCTTTTGCCGCTGCCGGTCGGGCCGGTCACGATGATGATGCCGTGCGGCTGTTTGAGCGTCCGGGTGAACTGTTCGAGCATCATCGGCTCCATACCGAGGCTCGACAGGTCGTGATTGACGGCGGTTTTGTCCAGAATACGCATCACGATTTTTTCGCCGTAGATCGTCGGCAGCGACGAGACGCGCACGTCAATGTCTTCGCCGTCGCTGCGGCGGATTTTGAATCGTCCGTCCTGCGGCAGCCGACGTTCGGTGATGTCCATTTTCGACAGTATTTTGATGCGCGCCAGCACCGCCGACTGCATTTTCCGCGGCGGCGGTACGATTTCGGTCAGAATGCCGTCCACCCGCATTCGGATGAGCATATCCTTTTCCTGCGGCTCGATGTGAATGTCGCTGGCGCGGCTTTTGGTGGCGTGGCGCAGCATCAAATCCACAAATTGCAGTACCGGCGCGTCATCGGCGCCGATACACTCGTCGAGGTCCCCGTTAAGGGCGTCTTCCAGTGAATGATCGTCAGCGGATGCCAGTTCATTTTCGGTTTCCACCAGGTCATGCAGTTTACGGACTTCGGCGTCGGTGCCGTGATAGACGAAGTCAATGGCCCGCTGAATGGCGGTTTCCGAGGCAATGGCTTTCAGGATCGGACGTTTGAGTTTGACCGAGACGGTGTCGATGGCCACCACATTCAGCGGATCGACCATCGCGACCAGCATCTTGTCTTTCCGCTGGCCAATCACGACCAATCCGAATCGTTTGGCGATATTTTCGGGAACACCGCGCGCCGCCTCCTTGTCAATGACGGACAAGTCATCCAGCTCAAGGTAATCGACCGAAAGGAACCCCGCCAATGCCCGGGTCAGTTGGTGATCAGACACGTACTTCATCTGTACGAGCGTCTGTCCCAGACGCCGGCCCGTTCGTTTCTGTTCGCTCAGCGCAGACTGAAGCTGTTCATGGCTGATCAGACCTTCTTCGACAAGCCATTCTCCCAGAAGCAGGTGATTGTGATCGACCTGTTTCGAGGCGCTTTGCAGTATATCGGTTCCCATAGACCTCCTTGTGTTCCATCATCGAAACGAATGCGGCGTGATGGCCGCCGCAGGGTTTTTTCAACAATTAGCCAATCTCGGTCGCGGCTGTTTTCGTCGCAGGCCGACCGGCGTATTTTTCAGCGACCGCCGCGATCTGTTCGATATCAATGGGTTTGCACAGAAAATCATCAAACAGGCTATCGATGCGTTCTTTTTCGCCGGGGTCCAGCGTCAGCATCGACAGCGCCACAATCGGAGTCTTGACGCCCTTGTCTCGCAGCGTCTCGGTCGCCTGATAACCGTTCATTCGCGGCATTTTCAGATCCATTACGATCAGGCTGTAGCGTTTGGCCAGCGCCATGTCAACGGCCTGCTGTCCGTCTTCTGCGGTATCGACGAAATAGCCTTTGGTTTTGAGCATCAGACGCAATACCGTGCGGTTGGAGGCCTGATCTTCAACCACCAAAATCGGCGCAGGGCCGTCGTGTCCGGTTTCGGCTCGGTTCCCGTCGGGATGCGGCGATGCCGGCGGCGGTTGCGATTTCGGCGTCAGTTCGGCGTAGTCGGCTTGCTCGGCCGGGATCATCAGCGAAAATGTGGAGCCTTTGCCTGTGCGGCTTTGAACGTCCAGGACGCCGCCCAGTAATTCGACAAGCTGGCGCGTCAGCGGCAACCCGGCCGTGACCGACAGTCCGCTGTTCATCATCGTGAACATTTCCGCGTGAACCTGCTCTTCGACCGCCGGCGGCTCAAACAGCGTGGCCAATTGCGCTTCATCAATCCCCTGTCCGCTGTCGGTGACGTCAAATCGCACAAACGCCTGGCCGTCTTTGTTCTCCGTTCGAACGGCGACGCGAATAAATCCTTCGGACGTATATTGAATGGCGTTATCGGCCAGATTGATCAGACACTTCAAAAGCCGGTCGCTGTCGGTCAGAATCGCGTCCGGCAGCGGTTGTTCCGTATGAACTTCAAAATCCAATGCTTTATCCATTGCGGCCGGACGCACCGCTTGATCCAGACGACTCAGCAACTCTGAAATGGAACAGGGCGTGTGAACCAACTGGAGACGCCCTGATTCAAGACGCGCCCAATCCAATACTTCGTTCACTAAATCGGAAAGCTCTTTGCCCGCCTGGTTGATCTCTTCGGCGTACTCCCGATGATCCGGCGGCAACGATTCGGACAAAAGAAGGTCGCTGAATCCTATGATGGCGTTTGACAGCGTGCGGATTTGATAAGCCATATTGTCAATGAGCCGTCCCTTGGCCCGGAGTGCGGCCTGCTGCTGACGGTTCATTTGACGCAGCGAGTCAATGGATTCCGGCGTTGATGAGCCGCTCAAAGACGCATTGAGATTATCCATAATTTGTTTCCTTCATAAAGTTCTCTTTACTTGTTATTCCCTGATTCATATCCTCCACCGTATCCCGTGTTCCGTGTCGTCATAAATTCCTGTTCAATTAACTCAAATTTGATTATCGCCCCTAAATTTTGGGGCACAGGTCGCTGCTCGTTGCTTTCACGCACAGAATAGGCGCCCCCAACACAATGCCAGAAGGTTCACTGTCGGTCTGTCAATTCTGCCATTATGGCACAAAGCCAACTCTTTTAATTGACGGTAACCTGTTTTTATATAAGGACTTAAGGTGTATTCGTTGAGTTCTGGCACATCGTTTGCATAACTTAAACTGTATTCGTGTGTGAAAACGATATCGTGAATTCAGATATAGGAGTCAAAAATGGCAAAGATTATCGGCATTGACCTGGGCACGACCAACTCGGTTGTCGCCGTGATGGAAGGCTCTGCGCCGAAGGTGTTGATTAACGCCAGCGGGTTGCGTCTGACGCCGTCGGTGGTGGCCTTTACGGACAAGGGCGAACGTCTGGTCGGTCAGTCGGCCAAGCACCAGCAGGTGACCAATCCGGAAAATACCATTTATTCAATTAAACGGTTTATGGGACGTCGCCATCGCGAGGTCAGCGCCGAGGAAAAGATCGTTCCCTACCAAGTCATCGGCAATCCCGAGGAACTGGTCAAGGTCAGCGTGCGCGGCAAGGAATATACGCCGCCGGAAATCTCGGCGATGATTTTGCAGGAATTGAAGAAAACCGCCGAGGACTATCTCGGCGAAAAGGTCGAACAGGCGGTCATTACCGTGCCGGCCTATTTTAACGATTCCCAGCGTCAGGCCACCAAGGACGCCGGGACCATTGCCGGTCTGAAGGTCGAGCGGATCATCAACGAGCCGACCGCTGCGGCGCTGGCTTACGGACTGGAAAAGAAGAAAAACGAGAAGGTGGCCGTCTTTGACTTTGGCGGCGGGACATTCGATATTTCCATTCTTGACATCGGCGATAACGTCTTTGAAGTGCTCAGCACCAACGGCGATACGCATCTGGGCGGCGATGATCTGGATGAGGTGCTGATCAATTATCTGGCCGATGAGTTCAGGAAGACCGAAGGCATTGACCTGCGGAAAGACCCGATGGCCCATCAGCGTCTCAAAGAGGCCTCCGAAAAGGCCAAGTGCGAGCTGAGTACGCAAGTAGAAACAACGGTCAATCTGCCGTTTATTACCGCCGATACGTCCGGCCCCAAGCATTTGAATATTGCGATCACGCGCAGCAAGTTTGAAGCGCTCTGTGAAACGGTCTTTGAACGACTCAAAGGGCCATGTTACAAGGCAATTGAAGACGCCAAGCTCTCGGCCAAAGACATCGATGAAATCCTGCTGGTCGGCGGTTCGACCCGCATTCCGAAAGTTCAGCAGGTTGTGCAGGACATCTTCGGCAAAGCGCCCAACAAAAGCCTCAACCCGGATGAGGTGGTGGCAATCGGTGCGGCCATTCAGGGCGCGGTCCTGGCCGGCGATGCGGGCGTCAAAGACATTCTGCTGCTGGACGTAACGCCGCTGTCGCTGGGCGTCGAAACGCTGGGCGGCGTGATGACCCGGCTGATTGAACGCAATACGACGATTCCGACCAGTAAAAAAGAAGTGTTCTCCACGGCTGGCGACAACCAGACCAGCGTGGAAATCCACGTTTTGCAGGGCGAGCGCGAATTTGCCCGCGACAACCGGACATTGGGACGGTTTCAATTGACCGATATTCCGCCGGCGCCGCGGGGCGTGCCGCAGATTGAGGTCACCTTTGACATTGACGCCAACGGCATTTTGAACGTCTCGGCCAAGGATCTGGGAACCGGCAAGCAGCAATCCATCGTGATTCAGTCCAGCTCCGGCCTGAGCAAGGACGAGGTCGAAAAGATGGCCAAAGACGCCGAAGCCCATGCCGCGGAAGACAAAAAACGGCGAGAAGTCGTCGAGCTGAAGAATCAGGCCGATCAGTTGATTTATTCGACTGAAAAGACGCTCAAAGAGCACGGCGAGAAGGTCTCGGCCGATGTCCGGAGCAACATTGAAAACGCCCTGAATGGATTGAAAGAAGCGGCCAAAGGCGACGACGGCGAGGCCATCAAGCGGGCGATGGAGCGCCTGGGCCAAACCTCGCAGGAACTGGGCAAGGTACTGTACGAAGAAGCGGCCAAAAAACAGGCCGCATCCGGCGACAAAACCGACACAGCCGAACCGAAAGAAGAACCCGCAGAAGGCCAGGTCCGGCGCAAAGGCGGCGATGACGTCATCGATGCGGAGTTTGAAGCTAAATAAGTATGAATCCGATTTACGGCGCCCGCCTAACGCGGCAACAAAGGCCTCGAAACAGATTTCGAGGCCTTTTTATATGATACAACGAAAAAATAGAAATTCAGCACCAATGTTTCAGTGTCAGCGGCGTCTTCATTATCGGAATTGCCCTAATTCGGCGTTTTGACAGGACGAAAAGTATTTTTTGTTGACATATTGTCGAAAAATCACTATGATATAGACTGAAAATTGAATATTGGAAGTCCGCTGGACTTTAGCGTCTCCTCGTAAACCGCTTTATTGCTACGAGATGTAAAGGCCAGTACCCCAAGTTCGGGGCGCTGCCGAAGCATGTTCATAGCGGGCATTGGCGGGCCTACGGGGAGCATGAAGTAGGCGGCGCCTCTTAATATTCTTTTCAGGAGCGTTCCCATCGGCTAATATAGGGACGTTTCCTCGCAGGGCTGCAAGTCAGGGCTTTTGTGTGAGAGGAGAAAATATCGGGCGAAAATCGGATTAGGCGAAAGTGAAATGGAGACAGAAAGGACGTATCGAAGCGGGAGAAAGTGTCGGATTGGAGTGGGAATTGTTCTCGCAGCATGTATCATCTCTCTGGGCTTTCCGGGGATCGTCTTTGGGGTGCAAGAGCCCAACGACCTGAGCGGGAGCTATTATTCAGCCTCAGGTACGGTCACGGCATCCGGCCCATGTCCGGCGTGGTTTACCGTTCTTGACAGGGAGGGGACGGATGGCGGCCATTTGACAATAGAGCTGAACGGCTGCACGGTGTTTGACTATGAAATTATTACTATGGAGCAAGGCGCCCCGGCAGGTTTTCTGGCGATTTTGGAGCCGGGCGATTATTTTATCGTCTGGGATGAAGACCCCGGCCATGGCAGCAACACGGATTTTACATTTACCAACGACGCTTACGAAGTTGAAGACCTTCCTGAAGATGGAAATGAATACATTCGCGTATCGCGTCCGGAACACGATGATGTGACCAATTGGGTGGTCTATCGCGTTACCGAAAGCGGCACTCTGACTGTCACCAATACCGGTTTGAGTGAACACGAAGCCATCCGCCTGACGCGAAACATAATGCGTTTTGATAAATATGATGATGTTCCGGATGGCGACTGCCGCGGTCCGGGACAGGAACTGACCTATACCATCTGTTTTGATAATGCCTTTGGACAGTTGCTGGCTGATGCCTTCATCATCGACTGGCTGCCGGAGGGTGTGACGTATCCGCAGGGGGCGTGGGGGGTGGAGATGGGCGATCCGAACGATGCCAACGAGCCGCCGTTTACGTTATTGCCTCCCGATCCCGGATACGACCCCGAAACACATTCGTATGTCTGGCCGCTGGATGATATTGATCCGAATACGGCCGGTTGCGTCGAGTTGACGGTCGTGGTCAACGACAAGGCCGTGCCGGGCGGTGTTTTGCATAACGTGGCCGAACTGTGGGGGACTGTTTGGGTGTCGGATCCGAACGACCCCAATATGCTTTACCCTGAAACCCTTCTCGTCGCCCGGGCAACACTTGATACGAACGTGTGCTGCTACACGGGCATTGTCGAGGAACTGTTTGTCGATCAATCCGCCGTCAACGGCAACAACACCGGCCAGGACTGGCCGAACGCCTTTCTCGAACTTCAGGATGCGCTGAACTACGCACGGTCGTCGTTGTGCGCACAGGTACACAGCATCTACGTCGCCCAGGGACCCTACAGCCCCGGCGATAACACATGGGACACGTTCGAGATTCCCGACGGCGTCAGCGTCTATGGCGGATTTCCCAAAGGCGGCAGCGACTTCTGGCAGCGAAACCCCACACGCTACAAAACCACCCTCTCAGGCCGCATCGATGACACCACCCGAAGCGATACCGTGGTAACAATGGGGGACGAGTCGTTACTGGATGGATTTACGGTTACGGAAAGTGCGCTTGATGGCCAAGGTATCTACGCATCGGAAGTTGACTTTACGGTCGCTAACTCTATCGTTGTCAAAAACTTCGGTTACGGTGCATTCATAGAAAACTGCAATGCGGTGTTCCAGTGGGTCAATTTCAGAAACAACGAAGCCGACGGCATCCGTCATATCGGCGAAGGGTTTACACTGACAGTCGAAAATTGTTGGATAAGACAAAGCGGGCGATACGGAATGTACAGCTTGAACTCAACGCCGATAGTATTCAACAGTATTCTGTCAGAGAGTGACATGGCTAACGAAGGCCGTGAAGGCATTCGTATGATTAACCCATCGAATCAGCCTGTCCTTCGTAATATGACCGTATCACACAACAGAGCCGCAGGCATATCGCTGGCAGGAAGCGTGTTGCCGGAAATTCAGAACAGCATTGTATTCCACAATGGCGGCGAATCGTTGGTCGGTTTTTCGGCAGATCAAGCGGCTTATTATTCCTGTATCGAAGATGCCAACAGTGTTAACTACAACATCAATGTTGACCCGCAATTTGCCTATTTTGACCCCAACAATGTACGCTTATCGCCTACCAGTCTTTGTCTCAACGCGTCCAATCCTTATCTGGATTACAGCAGTCAACTTGATATGGACGGCAACCCGCGCGTGTATGGTGCAGCGCCGGATATGGGCGCTTATGAAATGTTCTGTGATGCAAACGTGTCCCACGAATGGGACTTGAATGCAGATGGGGTCATCAACCTGCACGAGTTTGTCAACTTCTCCCGCGCGTGGTTATCACACGACCCCAACGACCCGGCGTGGATTGCCGATCCGAATTTGGCCGATCCGAACCTCTCGGAAGGCTGGTATGAATGGAAGCATAAGTTCAATCTGGATGACACCGGTTCAAGTGCATACCGCGTTGATTTGGCGGACTTACTGATCTTCCTTGAAGAAGCCCCGTGGTTGTGGACGGCCTGCTGGCGGACGGATTTGCAGCCGGAAATGATGATGTTCAGTTTTGGCGGCGTACAAATGAAGTCAATGGATAGTGTCATTTCCGCCAAGGCCGAAATCCAGACTGTTCAGAAAAAAAGCACCCAAGAACAGATACATCATTTGGCCTCTGTGGTCGTTCAACTGGAGAATCTCTGGCTGGCGGAACCGGATATCCAAAAAGCGATTGAGCCGGACCTTTGGAATCGCTTTATGGAGACTGTCTATCAAAACCTCTACGAATTAGCAACTGAAGTTGCCCACAAAAAATAAAAATGTAATGGCTATGTGCGGATGAACCTCCGCACATAGCATAACTCAAAGAGAATGGAGAATGACGATGAAAAGAATGGCATTGTTTTTCGTTTGTGTGTCTGCCGGGTTTGCCGGGTACAGCGACGGCTTTATCACAGCAGGCGAATATGAATACGCTGTAAGATGGTCGAACTCCCAAATCCCCTTGATTGTTGACGGGGGGGGGGCGGATGAGATTTCGGTACGGGACAGCGGCCGTCTGATTGTAAAATCAACCTCCACGCCTTTGAGCTTATCTCATCCTGGCAGCGGCGTGTATGATATTTTGCTCTTCAACAATGCGCAATTGGAGTATCTGAATGGCGTAACCCAGTTGATTTCTGTTCGCACCGACAATGCGATCACTATTCTCAAGGGTGGAAGCATCAATGAAATTTCGAGTTACCAATACGGAACGACGGAGAATATTCTCATTTATGCTCAGGACGACTGGTCATGGATTGACGGCAACCCGTTGAAAGGCATTCAGGGAAATTGGCTTGCGGATGGTTCGCCGTTTTATATTGAGTTTATCAACAGAACGGACATCGGTTTCAATCCCGTCTATATGAATGTCCAAGTCATTCCCGAACCGGCAACACTAATGCTGCTTGGCATAGGCGGCATATTGCTTCGTCGAAAAGCGTTGAGATAATAGAGCTTGAGCGCTAACGGGGTTATCAATCTGCATGAGTATGTCTATTTCGCTCGCGCGTGGCTGTCACACGATCCGGACGATCCGGCGTGGCTGGCTGACCCGAATTTAGCGGACCCGAATTTGTCTGAGGGATGGTACGAGTGGAAACACAAGTTCAATCTGGATGACACTGGTCTAAGCGCCTATCGAATCGATCTTGCCGACTTACTGATGTTTCTCGAAGAAGCGCCTTGGCTATGGGTAGCCTGCTGGCGGACGGATTTACAGCCGGAGATGATGATGTTTGGCCTTGGCGAGGAAAGTTTGCTAAACAGCGGATTTGAATTACACACTTTTGAATCGCAGTCCATTTCGGAAAAAACAACTCAAGAGCAGATACTTAAACTGGCGATGACCATTGTCCAACTGGAAAATCTCTGGCTTGAAGAGCCGGACGTCCAACAACAGATTGACGCTGACGCCTGGCAGCGGTTTATGGAAGCCGTCTATCAGAGTTTTCACGACAT
>DSDR01000178.1 GCA_011048645.1 Phycisphaerales bacterium | reverse complement strand
GGCTCCACTGAGTGACCTTCTCAAACCACACATCGGGCATTTCAGACAGCACATTCAGCCGGGCGCGGACATCCTCGCCGCGTTTGGTGTCGTGGGTGGCGGTGGCGTTCATTGCATGCGGCCACCGCATTTGACGGTTCCGGATAAAACCGTAAAACCCCGCAGCGGTCAGCCCGAACATAAACGGCGAGCCGCCGACTTCATTCAACGAGGCCAAGGGATAATAAATGTACAGCAGCGTATCTTCAAAGCCTTTGGCCATGACCGGGCCGGTAAGCTGCTGGAATCGTCCAATAAAGGCCGCCGTCGCCGCGTCGATGGGCTTGGATGCATCGCCGGACAGCGGCAGCAGCGTTGTCAGGGTTTGGATTTGTCGGGTCAGTTTCGGTTCAAAACGCACAGCCGTTTGGATGGCCTGACGGATGTACCGGCGATCAAATGCGCTAAATTCCTTGCCGTCAAAATAACTGCGATAAACCGGAAAGGAGGCGACAAGAGCGACCATCGCCGCCTCAAGCCGGTCATCATCGGCCGTTGTGTTCAGCAAACGCCGTACACAGCGCATCAGCCGACGCAGATCGGCGGCCATATACTTTTCCAGGATCAGGCGTTTTTTGTCGTACAGCAGCCGCTCATAGTCGATTGGCTCGCCGATGAACGTTTGATAACCTTCCAAAAACGCCGACCGATTGTCTCGGTTACAGAACAGCGCATTGACCTGTGCGCCAAAGTCATAGCCGGTCGTTCCTTCAATCGGCCATTTTTCGCACAGCGGTTCGTCGCGTTCGAGAATTTTTTCGGCCACGATGTACGCCTCCGGGCACGCCTCGCCAAGACGCTCCAGATAGCGGCCGGGATCGTACAGACCGTCGATATGATCAATGCGCAGGCCGGTAAAATGGCCGCGGCGTACCTGCTCGACGATGAGCCGATGCGTCTTGTCCATCACGTCCGCATCTTCGACCCGCATGGAGATCAAGTCGTTGATGTAAAAAAAACGGCGATAGTTGATGCGTTCATTGGCGTTTTTCCAGTAGTCCGGCACATAGTACTGCTGAGCCAGCAGCGCTTTCATGCGCGTCTTGCCCTCGGCGCCCTGAGGGTAATGGGCCAATTC
Source organism: Phycisphaerales bacterium (assembly GCA_011048645.1). Taxonomy (GTDB): domain Bacteria; phylum Planctomycetota; class Phycisphaerae; order Sedimentisphaerales; family Anaerohalosphaeraceae; genus T3Sed10-213. The sequence continues at coordinate 18,352 of DSDR01000178.1, read as the reverse complement.
CGCCTCGCTCATCCGCTCAAATTGCCGAGCTGATTCGGCGTTCAAAGGAAAGCAATGATCATAGTAACACAGCATCGGCCTGCCGTTTTGAGTCGTCAGCGTCAGCTCACCGGCATCAAGCACTTCATCCAGAGGCGAGCCGAGGACCGGAATCAAGACCTTGCCCTTCAAAGACGGATCAGGGTCGTCCCAGTCAATATCAAAGAAACGATAGAAGACGCTGTTTTCGCGTTTCTCCAGGACATCCATCAGCATGGCGTTTTCCGGAGAAAAGGCCGTATGGTTGGGCACGATGTCCTGCAGCCAGCCCAGGCCGAACCGCTGTCTTTCGCGACTGAGGGCGTCAAACTCGTCCCGGCCGCCCAGTTCGGGATTGAACCGGTTGGGATCGGTCACGTCATACCCGTGCGTGCTGCCTTGGACCGCCTGGAAAATCGGCGAGGCGTAAATATCGCTGATCCCCAGCCGATGCAGATAATCCAGGATCGCCCGCGCATCGCGAAAGGTAAACTGGGCGTGAAACTGAAGCCGGTAGGTTGCGGTCGGGATTTTCATAAACGGTTCCTGTTAATGGGAGTTGGTACTTTGCAGCAGGACAATGCTGCGTGCGGACAACTCAATCGAATCGCCGCCGGGGATATGTGACGGGATGGCGCCGCCGGGACCGTGCCAGCGCGGGTCGGCCGAATCAAGCAGCGTCTTCCAGCGTGATGATGTGGCCGGCAGGGTATAGCGGCCGGGCGCTTGTCCAAAATTCATCACACAGCACCATCGGCAATCCGCGAATTGCCGATACCAGACCAGCAGCGACATCGCCTCGACGGTATGCACGGTCATCTGCGAGCGGTCGGCAAAATTCGACCTCTCTTTTCGCAAGGTAATCAGGTAGTGGTAAAATTCAAGCAAGGTCTTGTGTGGCTGCCGGTTAAGCAATTCCCATTGCAACCGAGAGCGAAGAAAAGTCTGCTCGGTCTGCGGGTCGGGACAATCGCCGTCGTCGTGAAAATCGCTGAATTCCTCGCCTCGGCCTTGGCGCACCGCCCTGACCAGCGTGGGGTCGTTATGGCTGATAAAGTACAGAAACGGCGCCGTTTCCCCGTATTCCTCGCCCATCCACAGCATCGGAACATACGGCGACAGCAGCACCGCACCGGCGGCCAGTTTCAGCGTCTCAAAATCCGTCAGCGTCGAGAGCCGCTCACCGCGCATCCGGTTGCCCACCTGATCGTGGTTCTGGATGCATACGACAAACTGATGAGCCGGACGATGCCGCGAGCAATTACCGTAATGCCGCTTGCGAAACGCCGAGTACTGGCCGGAATAAACAAATCCTTCCCGATAGGCTTTGGCCAGATGATCAACCGAACCAAAATCACTGTAATACCCCATCGATTCACCGGTGGTCAGGGCGTGCAGGCTGTGATGAAAGTCATCCGACCACTGGGCGTCCAGTTCATAGCCGCCGGCCTTGCGGGGACGAATCAGCCGCACATCATTCAGGTCGCTTTCGCCGATGAGATACAGCGGCCGGTTGAGTTTTTTTTCAAGCGTCTGCGTACGCCGCTTGAGCGCCTCAATAAAATGCGTCGCGCTCATATCAAAGATCGCATGCAGCGCATCCAGTCGCAGGGCGTCAATATGGTACAACTCAAACCAGAACAGCGCGTTCTCGATGAAATAGTCGCGCACCGCATCGCTGTATTCGCAGTCAAAATTCAGCGATTTCCCCCATGGCGTTTGGTACCGGTCGGAAAAATACGGACCAAAATCCGGCAGGTAGTTGCCTTCCGGCCCCAGATGATTATAAACCACATCCAAAACAACCGACAAACCCCGTCGATGCGCCGCATCAATGAACCGCTTGAACCCGTCGGGACCGCCGTAAGAATGCTGCACGGCGTACGGATACACCCCGTCATAGCCCCAGTTGCGATCTTGCGTAAATTGAGCGACCGGCATGACTTCAACAGCGGTTACGCCCAGCTCGCACAAATAATCCAGCTTGTCAATGGCCGCGTCAAAGGTCCCCTCCGGCGTAAAAGTACCGATATGCAGCTCGTAGAGGATATAATCATGCAGAGCCGTCGGCTGAAAACGGCGATCCGCCCACTCAAAAGCCCCATGATCAACGATCCGGCTGGGGCCGTGAACGCCGTCAGACTGGGCGTGAGAGGCCGGATCGGGACGTTCCTTGTCCTGACCCAGATGGTACACATAACGTGCACCCGCCGGCACATCGTCCAGTTCAGCCTGCCAATAGCCCAAATCGATAGGCCGCAGGTCTTCCGTACGGTCGTTTTGATCGACAAAACGCACCCGCATCCGTTCGGCAAATGGGGCCCAGACCGTAAACCGACATCGGCCTTTGCCCAGATACATCGCACCTTGTCGCATCTTCTCTGCCTCCTGAACATTTCGGCGATTCGGTGATTAAGATATATTACATCTAATAAACCGCAGATTGTTCTCTCAAAAATTATACCGGCCCGACGGAATAAATTCGAGAAACAAAATCTCGGCGATCTCGGCGCGCACGGTAAAAGAATGATTTTTTTGAGATATTCCCCTTGTCAAGTATGGGGCAATTTGATAAATTGTTTACCATATTCCGTTCTGTAAAGGAAAATGAGAACTCTTTTGAACAGGAGAAAGCCATGAGAACAGGACGAACACCGGTCATCTGCATTCTGATTTCCACCCTTTTGACCTGCACGGCTGTGGTGCAGGGCGAAAACCTGTTGCGAAACCCGTCGTTTGAGCGGGCGCGCAACGACCGACCGCTCGGCTGGACGAACACCACGTGGGCCGGACAGGCGGAGTTTGCCGTAGATGACAGCGGACGCACCGGACGCTGCGTCAGGATCAGCTCGGAAAACGGCGCCGACGCCGCCTGGTCGCAGACCGTGAGCATCCCGCCGTTTGCCCGGCTGCGACTGAGCGGCTGGGTCAAAACCGAGAATCTGCGGACCACCAGCGGTCGCGGCGTCCAGCTCAATGTGCACGGCATTGACGAGGCCGTCACCTCAGCCCTGACGGTCGGTTCCAATGACTGGATCAAACTCGAAACCGAGTTTCAAGTCGCCGGTCAGGACAGCGTCCAGATCAACTGTCTGTTCGGCGGATGGGGGCAGGCGGCCGGCACGGCCTGGTTTGATGACATTGTGCTGGAAGTGCTCGAAGAAATCCGACCCGAAAGCAGAACCGTCGCCAAGACCATCACCCTTGATCCGACGCCTGAACGTGAACCGATTTCCGAACTGATTTACGGACAGTTTATCGAGCATTTGGGACGCTGCATTTACGGCGGCATCTGGGCCGAGATGCTCGAAGACCGCAAGTTTTATTATACCGTGCCCGCTTCAGGCCAAATCTGGGGACGCACCGGCGCCGGCGCTCGCGTACTGCGAGATTCGCCGTGGAAGGTCATCGGATCGACCGATGCGATCCAGATGAACACCGAGGATCCGTTGTCCGGCGACCATGAGCCGAGGATTACCGTTTCGGGGCAGCCGACGGGCATCTATCAGGATGAGCTGGGGGTTCTGGCCGGCAAAGATTACGTGGGGCGGATTGTGCTGCGCGGCGACAGCTCCGCTGGCCCGATTCGCGTCAGCCTGGTCTGGGGCGACGGCCAAGCAGACCGCCAAACCGTTACGATTCGTCGTTTCGGACGCAATTTCAGAACCTATGATCTGAAGTACACCGCCGGCGCCGAGACCGACGACGCTCGCCTGGAAATCGTCGGCAGCGGCAACGGATCCTTTATCGTCGGGGCCGTTTCGCTGATGCCGGCTGACAACATCAACGGGTTCCGGCGCGACACGCTGGCCCTGATGAAAGAACTAAACAGCCCCCTTTACCGCTGGCCCGGCGGCAACTTCGTCAGCGGCTACGATTGGCGCGACGGACTGGGCGAGCGCGACCGACGACCCACCCGCACCAATCCGGCCTGGACGGGTATCGAGACCAACGATGTGGGGATGCATGAATTTATCGAGCTGTGCCGGCTGCTGGACGCCGAGCCGCTGATTACGGTCAATACAGGTTTCGGCGACGCCTACTCGGCTGCCGCCCAGGTGGAATACACCAACGGCGCACCAAATACGCCGATGGGCAGACAACGCGCCGATAACGGACACCGTCAGCCGTTCAATGTCAAATACTGGTGCGTCGGCAACGAGATGTGGGGCAATTGGCAGTTGGGCTATATGCGACTGGAGCACTATGTGCTCAAGCACAACTGGGTCGAAGAGATGATGCGAAAAGTGGACCCGGACATTGTCACCATTGCCTCCGGCGACTTGGGCGGCGGCTGGTCGGAAGGGATGCTTCGCCATTGTCATGACCATATGGACCATATCGCCGAGCACTTTTACTGCCAGACGCGGCCGGACTTGACGGCGCATGTGCGGCAGGTGCCCAATCGCATCAAAGAAAAGGCCGATGCGCATCGTCGGTATCGTGAACAACTGCCGATGCTGCAGGGCAAGGATATTCGGATTGCCATGACCGAATGGAACTACTGGTACGGCCCGCACGTCTTCGGTGAGCTGGGCACGCGATACTTCATGAAAGACGCACTGGGCATTGCCGCCGGTCTGCACGAGTACTTCCGGCAATCCGATATGTTCCACAGCGCGTTTTACGCCCAGACGGTCAACGTCATCGGCTGCATCAAGACCACCAAGACAGCCGCCGAGTTCGACGCCACGGCCTATCCGCTGGTTCTGTATCGTCGCGAGTTCGGCACGCGCCCGCTGACCGTAACCGGCTGGGACGAAAAGCTGGATGTCGCCGCGGCGCTGAGCGAGGACGGCAAGACGCTGACCGTCGGATTCGTCAATGCCACATGGGATACCTACAATGTGACGCTGAATCCGGGCGGCTTGAGGCTAAACGGCAAAGCGTCCGGCTGGATGGTTCAGCATGATAATCCCATGGCGCACAACGATCCGGGGCAGGAGCCGGTCATTCAGATTGAATCGCTGGAACCGACGGACCTGACCAACACCGTATCCATCAAACCTCTCAGTATCACCGTCTATAAGGTGTCGCTGAGATAACGTAATACGCCGTTGTTTGGGGTTCACACTTCGGCGCGTCAAATGGCGCGCTGAAGAGTGGACTCCAAACAGTCGGCCGATATGCCTTCATACATCTGATACGGCGCAATCAGCGAAAAGACGGACCCGCCGCCCAGTGTGCTTTTGAACGTGAGCCGACCGCCGAGCAGATCCGCCAGTCGCCGTGCAAGCGTCAGTCCCAATCCGATCCCCCCGTAGCGGCGCGACGCACTGCCATCGCCCTGCGTAAAGGCCTCAAAGATATGGGTTTGCTGGTCCGGTGCAATGCCGATGCCGGTATCTTCAACGTCAAATTGCAGCCAAGACCGATCCGCTTGTTCAAGCGTTCGCAGCCGCAGGCAAACATGCCCTTCACAAGTGAATTTCAGCGCATTATTGATCAGATTTGACAGGCACTGCATCAGCCGCATCGTATCCATCACGACAACCGGCGGTATATCCCGGTCGGCGCGGACTGAAAAGGCAAGCCCTTTTCGTGCGGCCATCGGATAATAAGTTTTTTCAATCCGCTCAAGCAGAGCCGGTATCGATGCCGGCACGCAATGGGTGTGAAGTTTGCCTGTTTTGAGGTTTGCAAAGTCCAGAATATCGTTGACCATAATCAACAGATTCTGACTGTTGAAAAGAACCGTATCAAGATAATCGGCCTGTTCATCATCGAGATCGGTTTCCGAGAGCAACTCGCCAAAGCCGATGATGGCATTGAGCGGTGTGCGAATTTCATGGCTGATATTCGCCAGAAAATCCGTGCGTGTACGGCAGGCCTGCTCAACTTGTGCGCAAACGCGGCTCAGAAGGGTCATATCTCGGATAAGCAGCGCCGCCAGCAGCGTAATGACAAAGACATTGACACACGCCGAAAAGAAATGCCCCGTCAGGGCCGCCGTGATCAGTTGCATGGCCGCCGTCAGTGCCAGTAACCCCAAAAGCCACCGGCGTTTGATTCGTCGCCTGATTTGAATCCGATTTTCGGTCGGTTCGTACCGTTTGCCCTGATTCGTCATAAAAAGCCCTGTTTCGGATACCTCCTTGACTGTTTTAATCAACGCAATACTCCTCTGCCTTCTCTGCAAACTCCATATCGGCGTTTTAGGCCGTATCTATAAGAAAATATACAATATATTTCCCCACAAACGAACCCTCCTCAAATAAACGTCCGATAAAAATCGACTTGGAGCGTTATATTCAGATGCAGCAATGAATTAGTTTTGACAAAATCCGCCCTATCGGCTACGTTGTCAGCAGTGATACCCAATACAGACCCAATCAAGTTAAATCAATAAGACAGTAATAAATCCGGAGAGTACAGATGATTGTGGTAACCGGCGGAGCGGGATTTATCGGCTCGGCGCTTGTAGCGGCCCTGAATGCGCGCGGCATCGATGAGATTTTTATCGTGGACATCCTCGGCAGCGACCAGCGATGGAAAAACCTGCGGCGTCTGCGATTCGCCGATTATATGGAGGCCGACGATTTTTCGGACATGGTCGCCGACGCCTCGCTCGACTGGGACATCGAGACCATCGTGCATCTGGGGGCCTGCTCGGACACCACCGAGACGGACTGCACCTATCTGGTGAAAAACAATTTTGAGTTTTCCAAACTGCTGGCCGGCTGGGCGATGGAATTGGGCGCGCGGTTTGTCTATGCCTCCAGCGCCGCGACCTACGGCGACGGGGCGCAGGGCTTTGCCGACGACGAATCGCAAATCCATACCCTTTTGCCGCTGAATATGTACGGCTACAGCAAGCAGATGTTTGATTTGTGGTGCCTGCGCAAGGGACTGCTGGAGCGGTTTGCGGGGCTGAAATACTTCAATGTCTTCGGCCCGAACGAGTACCACAAAGGCGCGATGCGAAGCTTTGTCCTGAAGGCATACGAACAAATCAACGCCGACGGACGAGTGCGCCTGTTCAAGTCGCATCGACCCGATTACGAACACGGCCAGCAGGTGCGCGATTTTATCTACGTCAAAGACGCCGTGGAGATGACCCTGTTTTTCCTCGATCATCCCGAACTGGGCGGACTGTACAATATCGGCGCCGGTGTCGCGCGGTCGTGGAACGACCTGGCCGGTGCGGTCTTTGCCGCAATGGGCAAAGAACCGGCCATCGAGTACATCGATATGCCCGAATCGCTGCGCAACACGTATCAGTACGTTACGCAGGCCGATATGCGAAAACTCCGTGCGGCCGGCTATACCGCCCCGACGATGACGCTGGAAGAGGCCGTGGCCGATTATGTCCAAAACTACCTGATGAAAAACGACTATCTGGGAGATCGGTAATAAAATGTTCACCCAAGAAGACTTTGAATCAGTTCTTCAAAAATGCCGAGCGATCAGACCGGCACAAAATAACTACTTGGAAAATGATTTTATTATCAATTTGTTTTGCACGGTCCTTGATTTCCAAATGTCAAGTGTTACCGTTGTCAGGGCACTTAATTTCTATAGAAATAACCGTTGGAATGATATTCGAACCCTTGAGCAGCTCAAGAATATCTTAAACAGGTTTGAAGACAGTAAAGAAGGGAATATAGCAGCGGCGCAATATCTTTGGAACTATAAGTTATGGACACGAGTCGGAATGTTGCGTCAACTGATTGTATTTTTCGAAGCTCGTGGCGTTGTTGATCAACCATCACTTAAACGTTGGGCATCAAACAGCAGCTTCAAAACAGATTTTGAAGGGAAAATTAAAGGATTAGGGTATGCAGTATATAATTGGCTTGTGATGAGGCAAGGCATCGAGACAGTCAAGCCTGATGTACATTTAAGACGATTTGTACAAAACATTGTCGGACATGATTTTACGGACACGGAACTGGTGGATATTCTGGAAAAGGTTGCGCGAACGATGAATAAAAAGGCTTACGAACTTGATTGGAGTATTTGGGAATATCAAAGAACCAAGACGAACAGTATATCGCTTTAACTTATGATGAATATGAATTCAAATCTTGATTTTATGGAACTGCTTCGACAGCGCCGCAGTGTGCGGCAATTCGAGCCGCGACCGATTGAGCCGGACAAAGTGGATTTGTTGGAAGAAGCCGTGCTGCGCAGTCCGTCCTCTCGGAATCTGGATCCGTGGGCGTTTGTGTTCGTGCAGGACAAGACGCTGCTCAAGGCGTTATCCGAGGCCAAGCCGCACGGTGCGGCGTTTTTGAAAGACGCCGCGCTGGGCGTGGTCATTTGCGGCGACGAATCAGTCTCGGATGTCTGGATTGAAGATTGCTCGATTGCGTCGATCCTGACGCAGTGTGCCGCTCAGTCGCTCGGGCTGGGAAGCTGCTGGATCCAAATCCGCCGCCGTCAGCGCCCCGACGGCACGCCCGCCGAAGACTACATCCGTAACGTACTCCAATTGCCGCCGCACCTGCACGTCGAATCGATCATCGCCGTCGGCTATCCGGCCCGGCAGCCCGAACCCATACCGCGCAGCCAACTGAAAGACGACCGCATCCGCCGCGATCAATGGCAAAACGATGCGGCGAAAGGAGAATAAAAATGCAAAAAATCTGTAACCAGGCGATTGCAGGGATCATTATTGGATTGACAGGATGTGCCGCCATGCAGCCCAATGAACCAGCCGAACTTCTGCCCCGTACCTTCCAGGCCGCGCTGTGCCGCGAGGTGAACCTGGATTATCTGCTCTATCTTCCCGCGGCGTATCACGACCGCGAGCAGACCTGGCCGCTGGTGCTGTTTCTGCACGGCGCCGGCGAACGCGGCAGCGATTTGCAAAAACTCAAACTCCACGGCCCGCCGAAGCGGATTGCCGAGGGCATACAATTTCCGTTCATTCTGGTTGCGCCGCAGTGCCCGCAAAACGACTGGTGGACGGCCAAGACAGACGACCTGGCGGCGCTGGTCGATCATCTGATTCAAACCCATCGAGTCGATACGACGCGGGTGTATGTCACCGGCCTGAGCATGGGCGGCTACGGCACGTGGGGCCTGATTACGCAGTACCCCGACAAGTTTGCCGCAGCCGTGCCGATCTGTGGCGGAGGCGACGATGTGCTGGCGCGATTCCGGCTGGAGTCGATGCCCGTCTGGGCCTTTCACGGCGCCAAAGACCCGATTGTTCCGCTGCACAAATCCGAAGAAATGGTCAATGCCCTGCGGCAGGCCGGCAACCCCCGCGTCAAGCTGACCGTCTATCCCGACGCCGGCCATGACGCCTGGACCGAGACCTATAACAATCCTGAAATCTACGATTGGCTGCTGAGCCATCGAAGACAGCCGTCGGAGTAAACACCGGTTTCGAATGGCGATGTTTCGATTCGGCAATCGGTGAAACCCAGCGAACAATGGCAGGTTTCTTTTATCAACTCGGCAAAACAGTCGGCCCCAAGCTGCGACGGGCCAAATGGGTCTTCTCGGCCGCCACCGCACCGGAAGCGGAATCCATCGCCGCCGAGCAGGCCGCCGGCGCCGATTTGGCGCAGGTGGTGCGGCAGCAGCGGCGTTTGTGCGCCGATACCCAGATCGTCGAACTGCTCAACACCACCGGCGCCGCCCTGGCCGAGCGCGTGCGGGACAAACGGCGGACGTTTGAGTTTATCTGTCTGGCCGATGATGAGCCGGAGGCGTTTTGTCTGCCGGGCGGGTTTGTCTTCGTCAGTCGGGCGATGATCGACCTGTGCGACCGCAGCGCCGATGCGCTGGCCTTTGTGCTGAGCCACGAGATCGCCCACATCCTTGAAGGCCACGCGATGCAGCGGATGATCGGCAACGCCGTCCTTCGCGCCGTCGGGCGCGTTGGAGCGGTCAAGTATGCCGCCGCGACCGGCGCAATGCGGACGCTGGGCATCGAGTTTCTCAACAAGGCGTATTCTCGCGAGCAGGAACGCGCCGCCGACGCCCTCGGTTTGCGTTTGGCCATGGCCGCCGGCTTCAGCGGACAGGCCGCCATTGGCGTCTTTGAAAAACTGGCCGCCCTCGAACGCCCCAACGGAACACTGAAATACTTCGCCACCCACCCCGAAGCCCGACAGCGCATCACACACCTGAGCCGTCTTCTCGACCAACGCCAAAAACGCCTGACCCCAAAACAATAAAACCGTTGCCGCAGCCTGATGTTTCAGATAGAATACACTCGATTTACAGACAATCGAAGGGTTAAAATGGAAAAAGAGATGCAATGTTAAAGGCCCAAAGTATCATGGTAATGCCAATGGGACTGATTGGGATATTGATCTTGTCGTTGAGCGGTCTTGTCAACGGACAAACACAGCGGCCTTCAATAACGTTACTCGAGGCACCCGGCATCGGTATCTATGACATCAAGTGCGATTTAGATTATTCAGACCAATGCTTGTCGGCAATCATACGTGATCTCGAAAACAGATACGGTTTTAGTATCGCAACCCAGCCATTTATGTCAGATGTGCACTTCCACATTGAAGGAGATTCCGATGACATTGATTTATTTGTTTATGAATTATGTGAACGAAATAATGTACATCTCGATCTGATGTATATTGCAAAGACAAGAATGGCAGGGTTGTCCGGAAAAAAAGAAGATCTGGATAACGTTATAAACATTCTGAAAGATAAATTTTCAATAACAAACATCAAGAGACATAACAATATTCAACTTGATTTACATGGTAAACAAATGGCTTATGGAGAAGTTATTTTTCATCTTGCAAAAAAGTCTGGGCTTGGAATCTCTTATCACTATAGTACAGTGGAGCTTTTACGCAATGATAGACGAGTCTTGGCCTATACCAAAGCCGAGCCATTCCATATTTATCTTTCCAAAGAAGCTGCAACAGAGAAATTGATCATTGACCTGTTGTACAACCCCAATTATAGGGTTGAGGATAATTCAAAAATAGAACTTAGAGATGTCGTTTTACATGTAAATGGCAAGGCGGTTGCTTTGTCGGGATGTAATTTAACTACTGAACGAAACCCGCTATATCCCGGAAGAATTGAATGGATCAGTGATAGCCCTGTTGAGTGGAATGATAAAATCATTGTCAAGGGGGTCGTTCAGGGAAGACTTCTTCATCGGGAATATCAGGTGGATAATCTTCAGTATGACTCGACAATCAAAGCCCACGATTTAAGGGTTCAAGTTTATAAAACCTGCAGAGCGGTTGGTGATAATCCTGAGTTCGGAATCCATTGGGTACCTGATACTACGGCAGAGGGTGATTGGATGTGCATTGATATAGAGACGCAAGGTTTATTGAGCAAAGAAGAAAAAAAGTTTATTTCCGAAATTGAAGGCAAGAAAGCAAAAGGTCAAGATATTTCAAAAGCAATTACGGAGAAGTATGAATCCCTTGTAAAAGAACAAACGTCAATGCTTCGAGTAACGTCAATTGGAAAGCCTGTTATCGAAAAACATTTGGATGATTTCTTTGATACTGTTTTCGGGCAAAATCTCCCGGCAAAAAAATTAGAGCACACCGACTATGTACGTCAATATGAAGGAATTGATCCGATTTATTGTCGATACAACATTGATGCCACCAAAATTTTTTTGGACGGCATTCAGAATGATGAGGGTGTCTTTCCAATTGGACTGCATATCCGTGAATATCGGCCTGCACAGGTTGAGTTTGTGATGAGTACCGTTCACTAAGGCAGCACACAGATGCACCCTATGGTACACGACACTGCTGTCGTCAATGTAGAAGAATCGTGTCTGGATTATTTATCGAGCGGCTTGAAGAGCGATTCGGTCAACAACAGATTCGCGGACTTGGGACTTGCAGGAAAAATAAAACCGTTGCCGCAGCCTGATGTTTCAGATAGAATACACTCGATTTACAGACAATCGAAGGGATAAAATGGAAAAGGAGATGCAATGACCAAACGCGAAATGACCTCGCTTTTGATTAAGCTGATGGGAATTTATGCGTTGGTGCAGTCAAACCGGCGATTTCGGTTATTGATTTTTGCTTTTTGACCTTTGACTTTTTTTGAAAGGGGTATGCGATGAAGCTGAATATCAAGGCGTTCGGGTTGACCTGCGGGATCGTGTGGGGGCTGGGACTGTTTTTTCTGACGTGGTGGATCATCGCGTTTGAAGGCAGCGATTCGGGCGCGACGTTCCTGTCCCGCGTCTATCGCGGATACACCATTACACCGGTCGGCAGTCTGGTCGGACTGGTCTGGGGCGCAATCGACGGCTGGATCGGCGGGCTGATCTTCGCGTGGGTCTATAACGCCCTGGCCGACGTCTGTCAACGCAAAAGCCGCACCGACACATCCGCGCAGGCAAGTTAGAGATCGTAAAGAAATAAAATGACCGATTTACGAATAATTGAACCACGAACTAAGCACGTTTGGAGCATTGCGTTTTTTGTCATTTGAATGTGTTTCGGATTTCGATATTCGTATTTCGGATCTGGCTGCGCTCCGTTATGTCGCGACTGCGGCGGCCTTTTGCTTTGGCTGGCGCGGGGCGGGGGCGGTCTTTCCGCGATAGACGATCACCCCGGTCGGGCATTTGTCCATCGCCTTTTGCGTCGCCTCGGACGGGGCGTATTCGGCGGTGTTCAGCGTCGCCAGATTGTCGGCCACGGTAAACAGCTCGCTCTGTTTGGCGCAGATGCCGCAGCCGATGCAGCCGACCGTGCAGAACGTGCGCGTGGTCTTGCCGTTCTCACGGCTGCTGCACGCCACGACCATCATATTATCCTGCGTAAACGGAACCATCCGGATGAGGTTTCGCGGACAGGCCTTGGCGCAGGCGCCGCAGCCGGTGCAGTTGTGGTAATTGACCGTGGACAGCCCGTCCACGATGTGCAGAGCGTCGAACTTGCACGCCCGCACGCAATCGCCAAAGCCCAGACACCCGAAATGACACGCCTGCACGTCCGGCTGGGCGTTGGCGCTGGTGCAGCTTTCGATGCCGCGGTACTCGGCGTAGAACAGCTTGTCCTCGCGATGGGCGCGGCAATGCACAATCGGCCGCATCGGCGCGCCGCCGCCGGAGATCTGAAGATTGAGGATGCGCCCGATCGCGTCGCACACCTCCGCCCCGCCCGGCGCACAGCGTCCGATCAGCTCCGGATCGGCCGCGACCGCCTTGGCATAGGCCGCACACCCGGCAAAACCGCACGCCCCGCAATCAATGCCGGGCAGAGCCTTGTGAACTTCTTCGACCTTCGGATCCACCTCGACCCGCAACTTGATGCTGGCGATCAGCAATATCAACGCAAACAGCGACGCTAACCCCACCGCCAGCAGCGCCGCCGGCCAGACGTTTTGAATCAAATCCATCATCTTCTATATCCTGTTTTCGACTGTCTATCTCACCCAAAAATTTGACATGCTGAAATTGAAAATCGCAGACGCCATCAGATCATCCCTGCAAACCCCATAAACGCCAGCGTCAGCAGACCGGCCGTCACCAGTGTGATCGGCGCGCCCTGCATCACCTCAGGCACATCGGCCAGCTCCAGATTCTCGCGAATGCCGGCCATGATGCAGATCGCCAGCGTAAAGCCCACGCCCGCCCCGATGCTGAGCACCACCGCGTGGATCAGGCTGTCAATCTCCCACAGATTCAAAAACAGACACAGCCCGAGAATCGCACAGTTGGTCGTAATCAGCGGCAAAAAGATACCGAAGCTCTCATACAGCGGCGGAAAAAACTTGCGCACGTACATTTCCACAAGCTGCACCGCGCCGGCGATGACCATAATAAAGCACAGATACCGCATCACCTCCAGCGAATACGGAATCAGAAACGTATGGTCGATGATCCACGTCAGCGTCCCGGCCAGCGTAACGACAAACGTCACCGCACAGCCCATCCCGAAGGCCATATCGATGCGACCCGACACGCCCAGATAGGGACAGATGCCCAAAAACTTCGTCAGCACCAGATTATTGACAATCACAATGCCGATAAACGCCAGCAGCAGGGTTTGTAAAGTGTCCATATTACATCGTCCTGTTTAAATTCGAAGTACGAATGTCGAAATCCGAAACAAATTCAAAAATACGAAATACAAATAACAGAAACACTCCGTCAACAAACAAATATTTTATTTTGTTCATTTGAATTTCAGTCATTTGACATTGTTTCATATTTCGATATTCGGATTTCGGATTTCTATTTTCTGATAAGACGTTTACGTTTTTCGCGTGATCAGATTCACGCCCGCCAGCATCAATCCAAGCGTCACGAACGCCCCGACGGGCATTCCCATCGCCGCCCATGGCATAAACCACGACGGCATGACGGTGATTTCAAACAGCTTGCCGGTGGACAGCAGCTCCCGTACCGCCGCCAGAGCGCACAGCGTCAACGTGAACCCCGCACCCATCCCCAGCGCATCGACCAAGCTGACCATTAGCGGACTTTTGCTGGCGCAGGCCTCGGCCCGCCCGATGATGATGCAGTTGACGATGATCAGCGGGATATACGGCCCCAGCGCCGCGCTCATTTCCGGCTGGAACGCCCTGAGGTATAAATCCGCAATCGTAACAAATGTGGAAATGGTCAGCGTAAACATCAAAATCCGCAGATGCGGCTTGAGCAGATGCTTCATCAGGCTGACAACGACATTCGAACAGGTCAGCACGAAAATCACACTCAATCCCATCGTCAGTGCCGGCTTCAGCGCAGCGGTCACCGCCAGCACCGGACACATCCCCAGCAGCAGCCGCAGCACCGGATTATTTTGCCACAGCCCCGCGGTAAAGGTCTTTTGCAAACGTTGCTCGGCCATTCTAAGCGATTCCTCTCTTATCAGCGACGGTCATTTTACAGCCCATCGAAAAAACCATACATTTTGATTCACGGCAGCAGCCCTTCGGCAGCCAGCGTTTCCCTGAGCGGTACTAAATAGGCATTGAACGTATCCACCACGGCCTGACTGGAAACGGTCGCGCCGCTGATGGCGACAATGCGGTCGTTAATGTCTTGCGGGTCGCCGGTCTTGACCAGTGTCAGCGACCCGACCGGAGCGCCGACAAACTGCGGCTGGAAAAAGCCGCCTTCATCGGGCGTGATATTGATTTTATCGCCGAAGCCCGGCGTCTCATTGCTGCTGAGCACCCGAAAGCCGGCCAGGGTTTCAAACGCCGCATCCACAGCCGCGACCAACTGAATCTTGTCGGCAAAACCCGAGCCGGTACAGACAAACGCCCAGCCGACGGTTTGACCGGCCGCGTTCAGCCCGCGTTTGACATCCACCGGCACGGACTTGCCGCCGATGTCGATTGTCAGCGGTTCAGACGTTGCCGATTCAAACCGTATCGCATTGGGCAACAGTCGGCCGGCCAATTCAGTAAACCGATTGACGGCGTTCTGTTCGATGCGCGGCTTCCAGGCCGCGTCCGTAATGGCCAGCAGTGTGCCGAAGGCGATTGCTGCAACCATCAGCACCCAGCTTTGTTCAACATAGTATTTGATTTTAGCGAACATCAGGCACACCTCCTGCGGGAGTCAACTTGCAGAATCGATCAATCAGCGGCGTAAAGGCGTTCATAATCAGCACCGCATACATCACGCCCTCCGGATATTCGCCGACAATGCGAATCAGCATAATCAGCGCCCCGACGCCGATGCCGAAAATCCACATCCCCTTGACGCTCAGCGGCGCGGTGACCGGATCGGTGGCGATAAAGAACGCACAGATCAGCAGCCCGCCGCCGAACAGATGCAGCAGCGGATTGACATAGGCCTCCGGTTTGATCAGCCAGGCCGCCAGCGCAATCCCCCCGGCCGACAGCAGCACCGCCGCGGGAATATGCCACGTAATCGTCCGGCGAATCAGCAGATACGCCCCGCCGATCAGCAGCGCCAGCGCGCTGGTCTCGCCCAGACAGCCGCCCACTTCGCCCCAGAACGCCCACGAGGCCTGCTCGTTGATATATGTGGCTTCGACCTGGCCTTTCTGCACGGCCTTGCTCCAGGCCAGCGGCGTCGCCTGGGTCGTGGCGCTGGTGTTGGCCGCGGCGATGGTCGGCAGCGACGCATCGACCGTGGCCGGAACCGTCCAGGTGGTCATCGCCGCACCGAACGAGGCGGCCATAAACGCCCGCGCCGCCATGGCCGGATTGAACACATTGGACCCCAGCCCGCCGAACACCATCTTGGCAATCACAATCGCAAACACACTGCCGACAATCGCCGCCGAATACGGCGCCATCGGCGGAAGCGACAGCGCCAAAATCACGCCGGTCACCACCGCACTCAAATCGCCGATGGATGCGGGACGTTTGCGAATAACATTGCACAGCCACTCACTGGCCACACACGCAACCACACAGACGGCGATGACCAGCAGCGCCCGCAGCCGAAAGAACACCCCGGCCGCGATCACCGCCGGCAGCAGCCCGATCAACACATCAGCCATCACACGCCGCGTCGAAAGCTTCTGACTGATATGCGGCGCCGGCGATACGGTTAGTTTGCTAAGCATCAATCATTCCTATCTTCAACTGTAAAACCAATGACAACTCGACGAAATCAAAAAGCAAACTGTAAAATACAAAATGACAATTCAAAATTCAAAAAGGCCAAACCGCAGAGAATTGCATGCTTTTTATCTTTACTTTTTGCATTGTCATTTTGATTTTTTATTTTTGACTTTTAATTTTATTACGCCTGCATTCTCTTCTTGGCCCGTGCGACCAGAATTTTGCCGGTCTTGATATAACCGGTGATCTCGATATTGGCCGGACAGACGTAGCTGCAGCAGCCGCATTCGATACAGGCGGACATATAATACCGCTCGGCAAGATCCATCCGGTTATATTTGACCGCATGGGCAATCTTGGTCGGGTTTAGTCCTTCCGGACAGGCCGTCAGGCAGCGCCCGCAGCGAATGCACGGCGTTTGCTGTTTTTGGTGTTTGGCCCGGGTCACATCCTCCTGCGTCAGTACCGTGACCGCCCCGCTGGTCTTGGTCAGCGGCGTCGTCAAATCCGCAACGGCAAAGCCCATCATCGGCCCGCCCATCACCACTTTGGCCGCCTGCTCGGTCAGTCCGCCGCAGTGTTCGATCAGATCGCCCACCGTCATCCCGACAGGCACATAATAATTGCCGGGTTTGGCAATGGCCTGGCCCGTAACGGTCGTGACCCGATGGGTCAACGGCTTGTTCAGCACGACCGCCTCGGCAATGGCCGCGCAGGTGGCGACATTCAGCACGCACACGCCGATGGTCGGCGGAATCTTGCCGGTCGGAACGGTCTTGCCCAGCAGCGAACGGATCAACTGGCGTTCCCCGCCCTGCGGATACTTGGTCTTGATGGCGACCACCTGAATATCCAAATCTTTGACGGATGCAGCCGCCTCGGTCATCACGCTGACCGCCTGCGGCTTGTTGTCTTCGATACCAATCCGCACCCGGTCAACACCGCAGGCCTTGGCCGCCAGACGAATCCCCGCCAGCACTTGCCAGGTTCCCTCCAGCATCAGCCGATAATCGCACGTAATAAACGGCTCACACTCACAGCCGTTGATCAGCAGAATCTCTTTGGGCATCGCCGGATTCGGCTCGATCTTGACCCGCGTCGGAAAACCCGCACCGCCCATACCGACCAAACCGCCGTCATGGACCGCTTTGCAAATCTGCTCGACCGAATACGGCTCGGCGCTGAAGCCTGAATCGAACCGATCAAACGGCGGCTTGGACTCGGCAGCGCTGTCCGGATCGGTTTCAATCAAGATCGCCGTCGTTCGTCCGACAACCGGATGCGACTGCAATGCGATGTCCTTGACCGTGCCGCTGACCGGCGAATGCACGGGCGCCGAGACAAAGGCGTCACTTTTGCCGATCATCTGCCCGGCCTGGACGGTGTCGCGCTTGGCCACCACAGGCTGACACGGTGCGCCCAGATGCTGGCTGAGCAAAATAGCCATCAGTTTGGGCGGCGAAACCGGCTCAATCCCGCCGTGTTCGCTGAGTTGTTTGTTTTCAGGCGGATGCACGCCGCCCGGAAAAGTCGCCTTGCTGCTTTGTATCGCCATAGATAATCCCGTTTTGTTATGTGCTCACAGCCAAACAGCACGAGCTGCCGGATTGAATCGTTCTGCTAATGAGACGGCCCATCGCTCGGCGGTTGCCGGCGAGGCGTCGTCTTTGCCCGACGATTGTGCAGGACCTTGCCGAGCCACACCGCCGCAACGGTGAGAACCGCACTGAATCCAAACACCGCCAAAACACGAAGCTGCTCGGCCCACGCCTGCGGCAGATGCCGATCAAAACCAATCAGCAAGCCCGTAAAAAGCCCGATCGGCGCCACAAACGCCCAAAACACCTTGCCCGTTACCGGCGGC